>NZ_DF968221.1:0-179158 GCF_001270025.1 Streptomyces azureus
AGTTCTCAAGGAACGGTCGCTTCCTTTGTACTCACCCTCTCGGGCTTTCCTCCGGGCGCTTCCCTTCGATGTCCCCAACTCTACCAGTGTTTTTCCGTCCCTCTGACCACCGTCCTGCAGGCATGCAGAAGATGACCCCGAGATAGGATCTGACGAGTTGGGTGCTGCCAGGCGAGGACACGAGGTTGCGTCGCTCAGCCCCAGGCAGGAGTACGACTGTACACGCGGCCGCGGAGCGGGTGCAAATCGATTTGCGGTATGGTCTAGACCACTCTGGAGTGCTCACGCGGAACCCGCACTTCAGGTGACATACCCTGCTGAGCAGTGTGCCGTCCCGGTACCGACAGGGACGGCCCATATCGATCTCCACCCCTGGGAGGCTTCCCATGACCACCGTGACGTCCCCACTCGCAGGACGCGCCATCGGACTGGCAGCCGTGCCGGATCCGGTCTTCTCCGGGGCCATGGTCGGCCCGGGGACAGCGATCGACCCCGTACGTGAGCCTTCCGAGGCCGTCTCGCCCGTGGACGGCGTCATCGTCTCCCTGCACCCGCACGCGTTCGTCGTGGTCGACGAGAACGGGCACGGCGTGCTCACCCACCTCGGTATCGACACCGTGCAGCTCAACGGCGAGGGTTTCGAGCTGCTCGTGAACAAGGGTGACACTGTCAGGCGCGGTCAGGGCATCGTGCGCTGGAACCCGGCTGCCGTGGAGGCCGCCGGCAAATCCGCGGTCTGCCCGATCGTGGCGCTGGAGGCCACGGCCGAAGCGCTCTCCGATCTTCGTGACGACGGCGATGTAAAGGCCGGTGACAGTCTCTTCCTCTGGAAGTGACGTCAGTGCCGTCGTACGGCGGCTAGCAGGAGAACCAACACGGCGGCTGATCCGCCGCACTATCGGAGACGGGTGAGATGGACACAACGCTGCGAGGCGTCGGCGTGAGCCACGGTGTGGCTATCGGCGAGGTTCGGCATATGGGAACGGCGGTCCTGGAGCCGCCTGCGAAGCAGATCCCCGCGGAGGAGGCGGAGCGTGAACAGGGGCGCGCCCGCAAGGCCGTGGAGGCTGTGGCGGCCGACCTGATAGCACGGGGCAACCTGGCGGGGGGTGAAGCCCAGGCGGTACTCGAGGCCCAGGCCATGATGGCCCAGGACCCCGAGCTGATGGCAGACGTGGAACGGCGGATCGCCGTCGGCAGCACGGCCGAGCGCGGGGTGTACGACGCGTTCGCCGCGTACCGCGAGTTGCTCGCGGGTGCCGGTGAGTACCTCGCCGGTCGCGTGGCCGATCTCGACGACGTGCGGAATCGTATCGTCGCCCGTCTGCTGGGGGTGCCGATGCCGGGTGTGCCCGACAGCGACGAGCCCTATGTCCTTGTCGCCCGCGACCTCGCGCCTGCCGACACCGCGCTGCTGGACCCGACTCTGGTGCTCGGCTTCGTCACCGAGGAGGGTGGTCCGACCAGCCACAGCGCGATTCTGGCGCGGGCGCTCGGGGTGCCGGCCGTGGTCGCGCTGCCGGGTGCCGGTGAGCTCGCCGAAGGCACGATGATCGCCGTCGACGGGAGCACCGGCGAGATCTTCGTGGACCCGAGCGATGAGAAGAAGGCTCAGCTCGAGGCCGCGGCCGCCGAGCGCAGGGCGGCGCTGGCGGCCTCGACGGGCCCCGGTGCCACCGCGGACGGTCACAAGGTGCCGCTGCTCGCGAACATCGGCGGCCCTGCGGATGTGGCGGCAGCGGTCGAGGCCGGTGCCGAGGGGGTCGGTCTCTTCCGTACCGAGTTCCTCTTCCTGGACGACAGCAAGCAGGCGCCGTCCGAGGAGAAGCAGGTCGCGGCGTACCGGCAGGTGCTGGAGGCGTTCCCCGAGGGACGTGTCGTAGTGCGGGTGCTGGACGCGGGCGCGGACAAGCCGCTCGACTTCCTGACGCCGGCCGACGAGCCGAACCCGGCGCTCGGCGTGCGGGGCTTGCGGACGCTGCTGGACCACCCGGAGGTCCTGCGTACCCAGCTGACGGCGCTCGCGAAGGCCGCGGAAGGCCTGCCGGTCTACCTCGAGGTCATGGCCCCGATGGTCGCGGACCGCACCGATGCCCGGGCCTTCACGGACGCGTGCCGAGAGGCTGGGCTGCGGGCGAAGTTCGGCGCAATGGTCGAGATCCCGTCGGCCGCGCTGCGGGCGCGCTCGATTCTCCAGGAGGTCGAGTTCCTGTCCCTGGGGACGAACGACCTGGCGCAGTACACCTTCGCCGCCGACCGTCAGGTGGGTGCGGTCTCCCGTCTGCAGGACCCGTGGCAGCCCGCGCTGCTCGACCTGGTGGCGCTGTCCGCCGAGGCGGCGAAGGCCGAGGGCAAGAGCTGTGGCGTCTGTGGTGAGGCCGCGTCCGACCCGCTGCTCGCGTGTGTGCTGGCTGGTCTGGGCGTCACCTCTCTTTCGATGGGCGCGGCGTCGATCCCCTATGTCCGGGCCGCGCTGGCGAAGTACACACTGGCGCAGTGCGAGCGGGCCGCTGCGGCGGCTCGGGCATCGGACACGGCCGAGGACGCGCGCCGTGCGGCGCAGGCGGTGTTGTCCGGCGAGTGAGCCGGGCATGATTGGCCGATGGCTGTCCGGGCGGGGCGCTCCACTGCCGTGGGGCGCCCCGCCCGCTTTTCAGTGGTGGTGTCCGTGTGCGGTTTTCTCCTCTCCCAGGTCGGGCGGCTCGCAGTAATCGACGTTGGATTCGGGGGAGATCAGGTCGCCGGATTCGACGTCGGTGCAGTAGGCGTCGAAGACCTCGCCTGCGGTGAGGGGTTCGAGTCCGTATGCGCGCAGGCGCCAGCCGTAGACGCGGTCGGGGCTGCCTGGGGCGCTGGCGCGGATGACGAGTCCTCCTGGGCTTTCGGTGGCCAGGCCGAGGGCCAGGACTGTGGCGAACTCGAGGGCTTCGGTCTCGTCCAGTTCGACGGGGCCGCCGGTGTCGGCGACGTGGAGGGCGGCGAGGAGGGTCTCGGGTGGTCCGGTGACGCTGCATACGAGGTGCCGGTTGCCGGACGGAGCCGTGTCGAGGATGCGGACGAGAAGGTCCGAGGCCCGGGTGAAGGCGGCGCGCCCGATGTCCTCGCCGCATGAGGCGCAGGCGCCGAGGCGAGCGAGCAGTGTGGTCGCGTACTCCCAGGTGGCCTGCCGCACGGCCTCGTCGACGAGGGCCGGGAGGAGATCGGACAGAGGCTGGCCCTCGTACGGAAGGGTCGGGCCTGTGACCGCGAGTCGTGCCGTGAAACGTGTGCGGCTCGCCGGGTTGTCGGGGTCGAGGCCTTTTTGCATGCAGAACTCGGCGTACTCCTCGGGGTCGAAGAGGGCCACCGTGGTGTGGCTGCCTTGTAGTGCCCGTGTCCTCAGGAGACCTTCCACATGCTTGAGGTAGGTCGCGTGGTCGTCGAAGGTGAAGCTGCGGTAGCGCCGCATGGCCCGGAAGTCGTGCTCGTCGGTGAGCAGGCCGATGGTGCCGGCGATTTCGCGGCGCAGGACACGTCGCATGGTCCGGCTGTCGGTGTGCGTCATTGTTCCCCCTGTGCACGGTCGATCAATGCTCACTCACAGTAATCGGCGGCACTGACAACGGGGCCTGAGCGGGGGATCGCGGACCCGGTTGCGGAAGAAGCGAGCAGTTCAAAAGCTGTGTAGCTGACGTGACCGCGTCGACAGTCCTGGTGACGGCGAGTGGTCAGTCGCCCGGGTCTCGGACTCACCGTCGTCTCCGGTGAGTCCGAGGGTGGTCCCGGTCAGGCGCGTTTGCGGGCCAGGTCCTCGTAGAAGCTCAGCAGGTCGAGGTTGTCGATGGAGCCCGGGTTGACCGCCTTCTCCAGCGGAGTGCCCTGGAGGAGGCGTTTGACCGGGACCTCGATGCGTTTGCCGGTCAGGGTGTGGGGGACGCCGGGTACCTCGATGATCTCGTCGGGAACGTGGCGCGGTGACAGTTCTTCGCGGATGGTCTGCTTGATGCGGTTCAGCAGGGCCTCGTCGAGGACGGCTCCGGGGGCCAGGTGCACGAAGAGGGGCATCCAGTAGCCGCCGTCCGGCTGTTCGATGCCGATGACGAGGGACTCCCTGATCTCGGGGAGGCGCTCCACGGCCTCGTAGATGTCGGCGGATCCCATGCGCACGCCCTGGCGGTTGAGCGTGGAATCGGAGCGTCCGTGGATGACGACGGATCCGCGGGAGGTGACGGTGATCCAGTCGCCGTGCCGCCATACGCCGGGGTACGTGTCGAAGTAGCTGTCGTGGTAGCGACTGCCGTCGGGGTCGTTCCAGAAGTGGATGGGCATCGACGGCATGGGGTTGGTGACCACGAGCTCGCCGACCTCGTCGACCAGGGGTGTGCCGCCCGGGTCCCAGGACTGGAGGTCGGTGCCGAGGCAGGGGGCCTGGAGTTCGCCGACGTGGACCGGGAGGGTCGGAACGGCTCCGGCGAAGCAGGAGCACACGTCCGTGCCGCCGCTGACGGAGGCGATCCACAGGTTGTCGCGGACCTCGTCGTGGAGCCAGCGGAAGCCGTCGGGTGGCAGGGGTGAGCCGGTGGTGGCGACGCACTGGACGGAGGAGAGGTCGAAGTCGCGGGACGGGTGTACGCCCGCCTTGCGGCAGGCCATGACGTAGGCGGCCGAGGTGCCGTAGAGGGTGGCCTCGGTGCGTTCGGCGATGCGCCACTGGGCGCCGGTGTCCGGGTAGCCGGGGCTGCCGTCGTAGAGGACGATCGTGGTGCCGGTGAGCAGGCCGGAGACGAGGAAGTTCCACATCATCCAGCCGGTCGACGTGTACCAGAAGAAGCGGTCCTCGGGACCCAGGTCGCAGTGCAGGCCGAGTTGTTTGAGGTGCTCGACCAGGATGCCGCCCTGGGACTGGACAATGGCCTTGGGCAGGCCTGTCGTGCCGGAGGAGTAGAGCACCCACAGGGGGTGGTCGAAGGGCACCTGCTCGAAGACGGGGTCCGTGTCGGCGGAGGTGAGGGCCGACCAGTCCAGGGCGCCCTCGGGTGCCTCGGTGCCGAGGAGGGGGATGTGGACGACGGCGCGCAGGGTGGGCAGTTCGCGGCGCAGTTCGGCGACGACCTCGCGCCGGTCGTGCTCCTTGCCGCCGTAGCGGTAGCCGTCGACCGTGAACAGCAGGACGGGTTCGACCTGCTGGAAGCGGTCGAGGACGCTGCGGGCGCCGAAGTCGGGGGCGCAGGACGTCCAGACGGCGCCGACGGCGGCGGTGGCGAGGAGGGCGACCACGGCCTGCGGGACGTTGGGGAGATAGCCGCTGACGCGGTCTCCGGGGCGTACGCCGAGGGCGCGCAGCTCGGCGGCCAGGGAGCTGACCTGGCCGCGCAGCTCGGCCCAGGTGACGGGGCTTGGTTCGTGTGTCTCGTCGACGTGCAGGAGAGCCGGTTCGTCGGCGCGGGTGTCGGCCGCGCGGAGGGCGTGTTCGGCGTAGTTGAGGGTCGCCCCGGGGAACCACTGGGCGCCCGGCATCGAACGGTCGCCGAGCACGTGCGCGTAGGGCGTCGAGAAACGGACGTCGAACCACTCCGTGACGGCTTTCCAGAAGGTGTCCAGCTCGTCGACGGACCAGCGCTGGAGGGCCGCGTAGCCGCCCTCGGCGGGGGCGCCGTGGTGCTCGGCTGCCCAGGTCTGGAACCTCGTGATCCGTGCCCGGGCGATGCGCTCGGGGTCTGGCTGCCAGAGCGGCTGAGGACTAGCGGTCGACATGGTCGGCTCCCGGACTGTGCGCGTCGTGTGCGTCCTCCGCGCACGGGCTGGGGTGTGCGCGTGACGCGGCTGGCACGGACAATGCCATGTGATCGACTTCGGCACCAGGGTGCGCCCCACATAGTCCGTGTCGTGAAGATGTGGTCCTGGCACGGGTGAACGGCAGTTGAACGACACGCGCGCGTGGGGCGGTCAGTGGCAGGGTGAGCAGCATGAACGGTCGTGACCTGGTGCGTTCGGTGATAGCGGTGGGTTCGGTGGGCGCGGCGCAGGGTGTGCGTACCGTACGAGCAGCGTGGCGCAGGCGGCGGGCCGACGCCACCGGACTGCCGTCGCGGGGGGCGGAGCGTGCGCGGGTGCCCGGGGCCGTGCAGGAGGTGGAGCCGGGGCCGGGGGGCGGCGTCGTCCGGTTCAGCCGGTCGGAGCTGCGGATTCTGGTCGCCGTGAACGGTGCCGTCTTCTACGGCTGGGACGGGGCGGAGCCCGAGCCGTCGTACGCGCTGGCCGGCCAGTGTCCGGAGGCAGATCCCCGGGCGGTGCTGGAGCCGGACAAGGACGGCGGCTGGCGGGTCGTCGCCGAGCGGGTGACGGTCGTCGTGTCGCGGCATGGCGCGGTGGAGGTGCGCACCCCCGGTGGCGTGACCCTGCGCCGTGATCTGCCGCCGCGGTGGTGGGAGCCGGTCGGCGGCGGCACGGCGCGGTGGATGCAGCGGTCGGAGGTGGCTGCAGACGCGCGGTTCTTCGGGCTCGGTGGTCGAGCTGCGGGTCCTCGGCTGCCGGACGGGACGTACCGGCTGTGGAACACCGACCCCGGTTATGCCTTCGGGCCTGGTGACGACCCGCTGTACATCACGATGCCGGTGCAGATGGTCGTGTCCGACGGCGGTACGCATCTGGTGTTCCACGACAGCTCGTGGGACGGCACGGTAACGCTGCGGGAGGGCGAGGAGGGCGCCGGTTCCGGGCACGACCGGGCCGGGACGAGCGAGCTGCGGATGGACGGTGGGCCGCTGCGCTGCTGGGTGATGGTGGGCACCCCCGCGCGCGTGCTGCTCGCCTGGGCCTCACTCACCGGCGCGCCGGCGCTGCCGCCCGCGTGGGCGCTCGGGCACCACCACGCGCGGTGGGGGTTCGGCAGCGAGCAGGAGGTGCGGCGGATCGTCGCGGGTTACCTGGAGCACGGTCTGCCGCTCGACGCCGTGCACCTGGACATCGACCATTTGGACGCGCATCAGGTGTTCACCGTCGACCAGGACCGCTTCCCGAAGCTGCCTGTTCTGGCCGAGGAACTCCGGCGGGACGGCATCCGGCTGGTGTCGATCGTCGACCCGGCCGTGAAGGCCCTGCCCGGTAATGCCGTGTACGACGGTGGGACGGCTGAGGACGCGTTCGTGCGGGATGCCTCGGGGCAGGTCGTGCAGGGGGTCGTGTGGCCTGGGGATGCCGTGTTTCCCGATTTCACGCACGCGCGCGTGCGTGAATGGTGGGGCGGTCTCTACGAGGAGCGGCTCGCGCAGGGTTTCTCGGGTTTTTGGCACGACATGAACGAGCCCACGTCGTTCACCGCCTTCGGGGAGTCGACGCTGCCACGTTCGGCGCGGCACTCCTTGGAGGGGAGGGGCGGTGACCATCGTGAGGCGCACAACGTGTACGCGCTGTGCATGGCCAGGGCGGGCTTCGAGGGGTTGCGGAAACTCGCGCCCGAGGAGCGGCCGTTCCTGTTCTCCCGCTCCGGGTGGGCCGGCATGCAGCGCTACGGCGGGACCTGGTCGGGGGACGTCGCCACCGGCTGGCCGGGACTGCGGGCTTCCTTGGCACTGGTGATGGGGCTCGGTCTGTGCGGCGTTCCGTACTCGGGGCCGGACATCGGAGGCTTCGACGGGGACCCCTCCCCCGAGCTGTATCTGCGGTGGTTCCAGCTGGGCGCGTACCTGCCGCTGTTCCGTACGCACGCGAGTCTGCGGGCGGGACGCAGGGAGCCGTGGGAGTTCGGTGCCGAGGTGCTGGAGCACGCGCGCGTGGCGCTCGTCGAACGCCGAAGGTTGCTGCCGTACTTCATGACGCTGGCGCATCTGGCCCGGCGTACGGGAGCGCCCTATGTGCGGCCCCTGTGGTGGGCTGCGCCGGAGGAGCGGGCGCTGCGTGACTGCGGGGACGCCTTCCTGCTGGGCGACAGCCTGCTGGTGGCGCCGGTGCTCGACCCGGGCGCGGACCGGCGTGCCGTGCAGCTGCCGCGGGGGCGGTGGTACGACACGGTGACGGAGCAGGCGTACGAGGGGCCGGCGCAGGTGCTCGTCGACGCGCCTCTGTCGCGGATCCCGGTGTTCGCACGCGCGGGTGCGGTGCTTCCCGTACGCGGGGAGGAAGGCGGGCTGGAGCTGGAGGTGTGGGCGCCCGCCCGGGGACAGACCGGCGGCGGGCAGGTCGTGCCGGACGGGGGCGAGGGGTGGGATGAGCCGGAGATCGAGCGCTACACCGCTCGGTGGACGGGCTCGCGGGTGGTCGTCGAGCGGGAGGGTGAGAACGGCGGGGGCGAGCCGTCCCACCCGGTGCGCGTCCGCGGGGCCGGAGAGCGCTGAGCTCAGATGTAGCGGCCCTCGAACCAGGCCCGTACGGCCACGGTGTGCAGCGGGAAGGCGAGTTCCTCCGCCCTGCGCAGGAGGTGCCAGCCCTCCGTCTCGCCCGTGGCGGCGGAGGGCGGCAGGCCCTCGACAGGGCGTTCCGGGAGGAGACCGAACAGCAGCAGGTGTCCGTCGGGCGAGCTCATGGCGTCGACGAGGCGTACGTCGCGGCCGACCGCGTCGATGCCGGTTTCCTCCTTGAGCTCGCGTACGACGGCCTGCCGCCAGTCCTCCCGGTCGTCGATGTAGCCGCCGGGCAGGGCGATGCCCCCGCGCGCGGGCGCGACGGTTCGGGTGATGACGACCAGGGCGGTGCCCTTGGTGTCGTACACGGGCTGGAGGGCCACCGCGACCGGGAGGGGATTGCGGTAGGCCACGCTGCCGCACGCCGGGCAGGTGCGGGGCCAGCCGGAGATGCCCTCTCCGTAGGGCGCGCCGCAGCTCGAACAGTGAGAGTTCGGCGCGGAGTTGGAACTGGAGTGCTGAGTTTCGGACACGCGGCGGACTGTAGCCGATCACGGCGAGGGCGTCTCGGGCGGGCGGCTCGGTGAGGGCTGGTGAGCGCCTTCTTGGAGACGGGGAAGTCCAAATAGGTGTCCGGGTAGGGCTCGGGCTTGTAGGTGCGGTGCCACTACTTCCCTGCCAGGTTCACGAAACCGAGGCCTTCGAGGGTGCTCTTGAGCAGCAGCCGGTTGGCGCGCTGTTCGCCCTGGACGCGTGGGTCGAGGGTGTGCGAGAGGGCGTCGAAGCAGTCGAAGCCGGTGCCCTTGAGTGCGTAGCCGTCGATGCGCTCGCCGACGAAGTTGTAGGTCCCACCGGGGAAGGGATGCCCAAATCAGGAGGGCCGTGGCACACTCCTGACGTTCCGTCAGATTCGGTCTGCGGGGAGGCACTGTGTCGCGTACACGAACGCCTGTGGTGGCGGGGTGGTTCGCCGGGGAGAGGGACGGCTTCCGGCTGCTCGGCACGCGTTGTGCGGCGTGCGCCTCGGTCTTCTTCCCCCGCGAGGACCACCGCTGCCGCAACCCCGCATGCGGCGGCGGAGAGTTGGCGGAGGTCCCGCTGTCGCGGCGTGGCCGCGTCTGGTCGTACACGGACAGCCGGTATCGGCCGCCGTCACCCTATGTGAGCGATCCGGAACTCTCGTGGGAGCCGTGCGCGTTGATCGCTGTGGAGTTGGAGGCCGAGCGGATCGTGGTGCTGGGACAGGCGGCTCCCGGGGTCACCGTCGAGGATCTGACGGTGGGCATGGAGGTGGAGGTCGTGCCCGGCGTGCTCCACGAGGACGCGCAAACGACCTGGACGACGTGGCACTGGCGGCCGACGGGGGCGAAGGCGTGATGGGCGAGGTGGCGGTGCTGGGCGCGGGCATGCACCCATGGGGCAAGTGGGGACGGAATTTCGTCGAGTACGGCGTCGCAGCCGCCCGCGCGGCGCTCACCGACGCCGGGCTGGACTGGCGGGACATCGGTTCGGTCATCGGCGCGGACACCGTCCGTGGCGGCTATCCCGGCTATGTCGCCGGAGCGACGTTCGCGAAAGCACTGGGCTGGCAAGGGGCCCGGGTCACGAGCGTGTACGCGGCGTGCGCGTCCGGAGCCCAGGCCGTGGACGCCGCGCGGGCCCAGATCCTCTCCGGGCTCGCCGATGCGGTGCTCGTGGTGGGAGCCGATGCCGCTCCCAAGGGATTCCTCCGCCCTGCGGGCGGGGACCGGGCCGACGATCCCGACTGGCTGCGGTTCCGGGTTCTCGGGGCGACCAACCCCGTGTACTTCGGGCTCTACGCCCGCAGGCGCATGGCCGTACACGGCGACACCCCGGACGACTTCGCACAGGTGAAGGTGAAGAACGCGGCGATGGGAGCGCTGAACCCCAACGCACGCTACCGCGAGCGGGTCACCGCCGAGGAGGTCGCCGCCTCCCCGGTCGTCTCCGATCCGCTGCGGCTGCTCGACATCTGCGCGACCTCCGACGGCGGCGCGGCGTTGGTGCTCTCCAGCTTGGAGTTCGCGCGGCGGCACGGCCATGCGGATCCGGTGCGGATCCGGGCGGTGTCGACGGTGACGCCTCGTTACCCGAACACGGTTCTGGACCTGCCGGACATCGCCACGGACTCCGCGGTGGCGGTCGATCCGCCCGCCGAGACGTTCCGGGTGTCCATCGCCCGAGCGGCCTACGAGGAGGCGGGAGTCGGGCCGGAGGACCTGTCGCTGGCCGAGGTCTACGACCTGTCCACGGCGCTTGAGTTGCAGTGGTACGAGGACCTGGGGCTGTGCGGTGAGGGCGAGGGCGCGAAGCTGTTGCGGGACGGGGCAACGGCCCTGGGCGGGCGAATACCGGTGAACGCCAGTGGTGGGCTGGCCTCCTTCGGCGAGGCGGTTCCCGCCCAGGCGATAGCCCAAGTGTGTGAGCTGGCCTGGCAGTTGCGGGGCGAGGCAGGTGACCGGCAGGTCGTGGGAGCACGCGTGGGCATCAGCGCGAACCAGGGGCTGTTCGGGCACGGGGCCGCTGTGATCGCGGTGCGGTGAGCCGGGTTACGGACGGGCCACGGGGTGGTGCCCGACACGGCTTGGAGCGGTGGTGGGACGCGCCAAGAGCGGGCCAGAACGGCGTGACAGGGGTGCCGGGACAGGCACGGATCCGTGTCGGTGCGGGCGCTGATGGGGCCGGCCTCGACCGCACCTCGGCATACGCTGTGTGATCGCTCCGGAATCCTGCGTGAACGTCTCATGAACTGCCCTTGGGCGTGCGCCAGCGGAGTCATCATGCTCCCGTGCACTCCTGGACGGACACTCTCCGCTTCGCCTTCCAACCGTTGGTCAATCTGACGACCGGCGCGGTCGCGGGACTGGAGATACTCGCCCGTCCGGAGACCGGCGACATCCTGGCCGAGGCTCGCCGGGATCCCGAGCTCGACAGCCGGCTGGCGGTGTCGGCGGTCCGGGCGGCGGTGCGCAAGGAGACCTTGCTGCCGCTGTTCGTCAACGTGTTCGCGGGCAGTCTCGCCGACCTCGGCGGGCTCCCTTCGCTGCACGACGCCGTGCGCGAGGCGGGGCGGCTCCCGTGGGAAGTGACGATCGACGTCTGCCCGCCGTACACGCACGTGCCGCAGCGGGCACTGCTGGAGGCGGTGTCCAGGCTGCGCGGGCAGGGCTTCCGGATCTGCGCGGACGGTGTCGGGGACGGGGACCTGCCCTTGCGGCTCCTCTCGGACATCGCGCCCGACCTGGTGAAGCTGGACGCGTCGCTGCTGGCGCGGCCGGCGGTCGTGCGGTCGATGCGGACGCTGTGCGACGAGTTGGGGGCTCTCCTGGCTGTCGAGGGCGTGGAGACCGAGGGACAGTGCGCGGCGGCGCTGGCGGCCGGGGCACAGCTGGCACAGGGCGAGCTGCTGGCCCCGCCGGCCCGGCTGCCCGCCGCGGACGTCTACGTTCCGCCCCGCTCCCCCGGTGCTGTGGCCGTGCCGCGGTCCGGGCCGTCGGTGCGGGAGTTCGTGCGACCCGCCGCGCTGCTGCCCGCCACGGCGTCCGCGGGGCAGGTGCGGGCGCTGCTGACCGGGTCGCCGGACGTGTCCGGGGTGCTGCTCGTGGACACCGCCGGAGTGCCGGTCCGGTCGGTCCACCGGTCCCGCTTCCTGCTGTCGATGTCGGGGCGCTACGGGCATGCCCTGTACGCCGACCGGCCCGCGGCCAAGCTCGGCGACCCACCGCGGACGGTGGGTGTCGACGCCACCGCCTGGGAGGTGCTGGACGTCGTGGCGGTCGGCGGACGCGACCGCACGTCGGACGATGTCGCCGTCGTGGACGAGTACGGGCGGTGCGTGGGCGTCGTACGGCTCGCGGATCTCGTGCGCGCACTGGCCGAGACGCGGGTGGAGGAGGCGGCGGGGCTCAATCCGCTGACGCGTCTGCCCGGCTCGGACGCGATCACCGGTGAGGTGGACCGGCGGATCGCGTCCGGGCGGGCGTTCGCACTGAGCTGGCTGGACGTCGACCACTTCAAGCGGGTCAACGACGGGGCCGGGTTCGCGACGGGCGACGAGCTGATCCGGGCGGTGGGGCGTGCGTTGCAGCAGGCCGCGACGGACGGCACCCGCGTCGGTCATATCGGCGGCGACGACTTCCTGGTGCTCACCGAACCGGAAGGCCTCGATCCGCTGGCCGCCTCCGTGCTGGACGCCCCGTGGTCGGCGGGCGGTCGGCCCGTCACGCTGTCGCTCGCCACGGTGGTGTGCGCGCCGGGCAGCGTGGCCGACCACCGGCAGGCGGCGGCCTGCCTGGCGCCGTTGAAGAAGGCTGCGAAGGCGTTGCACGGAGCGAGTTGGGTGCTGGGCCGAGCGGGCATGCCCGGGCATGAGACCCGCCGCGGCGCTGAGGCGACGCCGGCCCCGGCCCCGGCGCCGTGTGGGGTGGTGGCGGAGCCGGGTAGAGGTTGAGAGGGACGTACAGGGCTCCTGGGGCGGGCTGGGTCCATCGGAGGGTGTGGGCCGCAGACAGGGTCCATACGGACGCCGACGGGGTTGTGGCCCCTGTCGGGGCGGGCGCATGGGCACCGCCGTGACCCGCCCCGACAGGTCCCTGTACGGGGCCGGGAGCGGGGCGCCATCCGTCCGGTTGAGAGACCGCCAGGTCAGGTGGATGCTGGTGGCTAACAAGCGAGGAGTCAGATGCGCTGGGCGCTCGCCTACGGCGGAGCTCAGCGAGGCCGGACGACACCACCAGCAAGGCTCGCGCGGCTCATCAAGGCCCGCGCAGGCCCCGACCAGATCTGAACAACGACCCGACCGGGCGCCGCCAGGGCCGTGCAACCGGCCACCCGGCCCGGCAGTCCCGGCCGACGTCACATGGCCGTCAACCGTTGCGGTCGGCGACCTTGACGCCCCCTGGGTGCCGGTGAACACTTCCGGTGTCAGTCGACATCGCCGTACATACTCGGCGTATCCGGCACTGAGGCGCGCGGGCGCGCCTGCGCCAAGGCCCTTTCCCCCACGGGCGATTCGGCTGCGACGGCACGCTCGTCACGGATGCCGGGCGGGGCGCGGGATCTCCCTGCCTTCGGCTGAAGTAGCCATGGGAAACGCACCCTGCACATGAGGACCGGGGCGGATCGTCCCCGGGCCTGGCCTAGGAGCCGCCATGAGCAACGTAGACATCTTCGTCGGCGAGATCATCGGCACGGCGATCCTGATCCTCTTCGGCGCGGGCGTCTGCGCCGCCGTCACCCTGAGATTCTCGAAGGCCAGGGCGTCGGGCTGGATCGTCATCGCGTTCGGCTGGGGATTCGGTGTCCTGGCCGGCGCGTACACCGCCGCCCCGCTGTCGGGCGGCCACATCA
The DNA here is from genome assembly GCF_001270025.1 of Streptomyces azureus. Taxonomy (NCBI): domain Bacteria; kingdom Bacillati; phylum Actinomycetota; class Actinomycetes; order Kitasatosporales; family Streptomycetaceae; genus Streptomyces; species Streptomyces azureus. Next base: position 13,689 of record NZ_DF968221.1, read on the forward strand.
ACCCCGCCGTCACACTCGGCCTGGCCGTCGACACAGGCGTGTGGGACAAGGTCTGGGTCTACCTGCTCGGGCAGATCGTGGGGGCAATGCTGGGCGCCATCCTCGCGTACCTGCTCTACTTCGCCCAGTTCCGGGCCAACGTACGGCAAACGGGCACCACGGACGGCACGGTGGACGAGGCGGTACCGACGCTCGGCATCTTCTCCACCATCCCTGAGATCAGGAACCCGGTCGCCAACCTGATGACGGAGATCCTCGCGACCATCGCCCTGGTGCTTCCCATCCTCGCGCTGGTCGGCGATGACAGGGTCGTCCAGGGTGTCGGCATCGGACCGATCCCGGGCGAAGGAGCCGGAATCTATGGCTCCGGCATCTCGATCCTCCTGGTGTCCCTGCTGGTCGTCGGGATCGGCCTCTCGCTCGGTGGGCCCACCGGCTACGCGATCAACCCCGCCCGTGACCTCGGTCCGCGCATCGTGCACCAGTTCCTCCCGATCCCGAACAAGGGAACGTCCGACTGGGGGTACGCCTGGATCCCGGTGGTAGGGCCCGCGGTCGGCGGAATTCTCGGGGCCCTCATCTACAACGCAGCCTTCTGACCAAGCGATCAAGAGGTAGCCATGACGGACAACTCCGAGAAATTCGTAGCAGCGATCGATCAGGGCACCACCTCCAGCCGCTGCATCGTCTTCAACCAGGACGGCGCCATCGTCGCCGTGGACCAGCGCGAGCACCGTCAGATCTTCCCGAAACCCGGGTGGGTGGAGCACGACGCCACCGAGATCTGGTCCAAGGTGCAGGCGGTGGTCGCCGGGGCGCTCGCCAAGGCCGGGCTGCGTGCCGACCAGCTGAGCGCGATGGGGATCACCAATCAGCGCGAGACGACCCTCCTGTGGGACCGCGCGACGGGGAAGCCGGTGCACAACGCCATCGTGTGGCAGGACACGCGGACGGCGGCGCTGTGCAACCAGCTGGGCGGCTCGGACGGGCAGGACCGTTTCCGCGAGCAGACGGGTCTGCCGCTGGCCACCTACTTCTCCGGGCCCAAGGCGGCCTGGCTGCTCGACAACGTGCCCGACCTCCGGGCCAGGGCCGAACGCGGTGAGATCGCCTTCGGAACGATGGACTCCTGGCTGCTCTGGAACCTCACGGGCGGCACGGACGGCGGACAGCACGTCACCGACGTGACCAACGCCGGGCGCACCATGCTGATGAACCTGGAGACCCTCCAGTGGGACTCCTCGATCCTCTCCGCGATGAACATCCCCGAGGCAATGCTGCCCGAGATCAAGTCCTCCGCCGAGGTGTACGGCACCGCCCTCGGTCAGCTCGCCGGCGTGCCCGTCGCCTCCGCGCTGGGCGACCAGCAGGCGGCCGTGTTCGGCCAGGCCTGCTACGACGTCGGCACGGCGAAGAACACGTACGGCACGGGAAGCTTCCTGCTGCTCAACACGGGCAACCGCCCGGTGTCGTCGAAGAGCGGTCTGCTGACGACGATGGGGTACAAGATCGGGAGCGAGGCGCCGGTCTACTGCCTGGAGGGGTCGATAGCCATAACGGGCGCGCTGGTCCAGTGGTTCCGCGACCAGCTCGGCATCATCCGTACCGCCGACGAGATCGAGCCCCTGGCCGCGAGCGTGGAGGACAACGGCGGCGCGTACATCGTGCCGGCGTTCTCGGGCCTGTTCGCGCCGTACTGGCGCTCCGACGCGCGTGGCGTGGTCACCGGGCTGACCCGGTACGTCACCAAGGCGCACCTCGCGCGCGCGGTGCTGGAGGCGACGAGCTGGCAGACACGCGAGGTCGTGGACGCCATGTACCAGGACTCCGGGGTGCACATCACCACCCTGAAGGTCGACGGCGGCATGACGAAGAACAACCTGCTCATGCAGCACCAGGCGGACGTGCTCGACGTGCCGGTGGTGCGGCCCAAGGTCTCCGAGACGACCTGTCTGGGCGCCGCGTACGCGGCCGGTCTGGCCACCGGTGTGTGGAACGACCTGGACGAGCTCAAGGCGCACTGGCAGAAGGACGTCGAGTGGACGCCGTCCATGGAGGCGTCGGTGCGGGACCGCGAGCACCACAACTGGCGCAAGGCCGTGGAGCGGAGCTTCGGCTGGGAGGAGGACGGCGACAGCTAGCACGCGCGCGTGGAGCTTGATTCGGACCACGCGCGCGTGGAGCGGCGTTTCCGGACTGCGGACCGTACCCCTGTCGGCGGGGGTACGGTCCGCGCCCGCCGGTCGGCCGAGCGTCAGGTGGTGACCGTCTGGCGGCGGTCGGCCGCGTACGCCATGGCGTGCTCGACGACGCCGATGAGTGCCTCCTTGACCGACTCGCGGTCGCGGGCGTCGCACATCAGGAGCGGTACGCCGTCGTCGAGGTCGAGGGCCTGGCGCACGTCCTCGACCGGGTAACGCGGGGCGCCCTCGAAGCAGTTGACGCCGACGAGGAACGGTATCGCGCGCCGTTCGAAGTAGTCGACGGCGGCGAAGCAGTCCTCCAGGCGGCGGGTGTCGGCGAGGACGACGGCACCCAGCGCGCCCTCGGAGAGCTCGTCCCACATGAACCAGAACCGCTCCTGGCCGGGCGTGCCGAAGAGGTACAGCACCAGGTCCTCGCGGAGCGTGATGCGGCCGAAGTCCATGGCCACGGTCGTGGTGTGCTTGCCTTCCACACCGCGGATGTCGTCGACCGGGCGCCCGGCCTCGGTGAGCAGCTCCTCGGTGCGCAGCGGCCGGATCTCGCTGACCGCGCCGACGAGCGTGGTCTTGCCCACGCCGAAGCCGCCGGCCACCAGGATCTTGAGCGTGACGGGCTCGACCGGAGGCTTGCCGCGCTCAGAACGCCCGAAGATCATCGATCTCTTCTCCTGCTTGATGGGGGTCGGGCGACGGTGAGCCGTAGCCTCCGCCGCCTGGGGTTTCGATGACGAGTACGTCGCCGGTGACGACGTCCGCGGAGTCGCTGCCGCCGAGTTCGCTCACGGTGCCGTCGACGTGTTCCACTCGGTTGGCGCCGAGAGCGCCGGGCTCGCCACCCGCCATACCGTACGGGGGGACACGGCGATGCTGGGACAGCGTGGAGACCGTCATGGGCTCCAGGAACCGGATGCGACGCACGGCGCCGTCGCCGCCGCGCCACCGGCCGGCTCCGCCGCTGCCGCGCCGGACCGCGAACTCCTCGAGGCGCACGGGCAGTCGCCACTCCAGGACCTCGGGGTCGGTGAGGCGAGAGTTGGTCATGTGCGTCTGAACGACGGGGGCACCGGGGAAGCCGTCCCCCGCGCCGGAGCCGGAGGCGATGGTCTCGTAGTACTGGTGGCGTTCGTTCCCGAAGGTGACGTTGTTCATCGTCCCGGAGCCCTCGGCCTGGACGCCTAGCGCCGCGTAGAGGGCACCAGTGATGGCCTGGGAGGTCTCGACGTTGCCGGCGACGACGGCGGCAGGCGGCTCGGGTGAGAGCAGCGAGCCGGGTGGTACGACGATGTCCAGGGGGCGCAGGCAGCCGTCGTTGAGGGGGATGTCGTCGGCGACGAGCGTGCGGAAGACGTACAGGACGGCCGCGTTGACGACCGCGAAGGGGGCGTTGAAGTTGGTCGGCAACTGCGCAGACGTGCCGGTGAAGTCGATGGTCGCGGCCCGGTTCTCGCGGTCCACGCGCACGCTCACGCGGATGACGGCGCCCGAGTCGGTCTCATAGGCGTAGTCGCCGTCGTCGAGGGCGTCGATGACGCGGCGTACGGCCTCTTCCGCGTTGTCCTGGACGTGCCTCATGTAGGCCTGGACGACGTCGAGCCCGAAGTCCTCGATCATGCGGCCGACCTCGTCGACGCCCTTCTGGTTGGCGGCGATCTGGGCGCGCAGGTCGGCGAGGTTGGTCTTCGGGTTGCGGGAGGGGTACGGCGCCTCGGTGAGGAGGCGGAGGGTCTCGGCCTCGCGGAAGCGGCCGTTCTCGGCGAGCAACCAGTTGTCGAAGAGGACGCCCTCCTCCTCGATGGTGCGGCTGTTCGCGGGCATGGAGCCGGGGGCGATGCCGCCGATCTCGGCGTGGTGGCCGCGTGAGGCGACGTAGAAGAGGATCTCGGTGTCACTCTCCGTGTCGGTCGGCGGTGCGCTGTCGAAGACCGGGGTGATCACCGTGACGTCGGGCAGATGAGTGCCGCCGTGGTACGGGTCGTTGACGGCGTAGGTGTCGCCCGGGCGCATGCGGGAGCCCGGCCGCCGGATGACCTCCTTGACGCTCGTGCCCATCGAGCCCAGGTGGACGGGGATGTGCGGGGCATTGGCCACCAGGTTTCCGTCCGGGTCGAAGAGCGCGCAGGAGAAGTCCAGGCGCTCCTTGATGTTGACGGACTGGGCCGTGGATTCGAGGCGGGCGCCCATTTGTTCGGCGATGGACATGAAGAGGTTGTTGAAGACCTCAAGCAGAACCGGGTCGACTTTCGTGTCGAGTTCGGAACTCTCCGTAATCGCGGCGCGTTCCATGACCAGATGCCCGTCGTCGGTCGCCGCGGCCCGCCAGCCGTCGTCGACGACGGTCGTCGCACCGGCTTCGGTGATGATCGCGGGACCGGTGACGGTGTCGCCGGGGGGAAGGGCCTCGCGGCGGTGGAGGGGTGCGTCGCGCCAGGCTCCGCCCGTGTGGAGGCGGACGGAGTGCGGCGCGGCGGGGCTGCCGTCGGCGGTGGCTTCGTCAGGGGCGAGAGCGGAGAGATCGGGGGGTTCGGTGATGCCGGTGGCTTCGACGGAGAGGGCTTCGACGACGATCGGGCGGTCGAGCGTGAAGGAGTACGTGGCGCGATGACGTTCTTCGAAGGCGTGCCGCATCGTGCGGGGCTCGGTCAGCTCGACGGTGAGAGTGGTGTCGGTGCCGTCGTAGCGGAGCTGCGCGCGGCGGGTGATCTCGATGTGCTCCTCGGGGACGTCCTCGGCGAGGAGTTCGGCGCGTGCCGCGGCTTCCAGGTCTTCGGCGGTCTTGAGGACACCGGGCATGGAGGCTGGTTCCAGGGGCGCCTCGACGGACTGTTCGCGCATGGCGGTGGTGTCGGCGAGGCCGATGCCGAGCGCGGAGAGGACACCGGCCATGGGCGGCACGAGGACGGTGCGGATGCCGAGCGAGTCGGCGACCAGGCAGGCGTGCTGACCGCCGGCGCCGCCGAAAGTGGTGAGGGCGTAGCGGGTGACGTCGTGGCCCTTCTGGACGGAGATCCGCTTCACGGCGGACGCGATGTTGGCGACGGCGATCTGCAGGTACCCCTCGGCGACCTGTTCGGGGGTGCGGTCGTCGCCGGTCTTCTCGCGGATCTCGCGCGCGAGGGCGGTGAACCGGTCCCGGACGAGTGCGTCGTCGAGGGGCTCGTCACCGTTCGCGCCGAACACCTTCGGGAAGTGGGCGGGCTGGATGCGGCCGAGCATGACGTTGGCGTCGGTGACGGCGAGCGGGCCGCCGCCGCGGTAGCAGGCGGGCCCCGGGTCCGCGCCCGCCGAGTCAGGCCCTACGCGGTAGCGGGAGCCGTCGAAGTGGAGGACCGAGCCGCCGCCGGCGGCGACGGTGTGGATGTCGAGCATGGGGGCGCGCAGCCGGACGCCGGCGATCCGGCTGTCGAAGACGCGCTCGTACTCGCCCGCGAAGTGGGAGACGTCGGTGGAGGTGCCGCCCATGTCGAAGCCGATGACGCGGTCGAATCCGGCGAGCTGCGACATGCGGGCCATGCCGACGATGCCACCGGCCGGGCCGGACAGGATGGCGTCCTTGCCGCGGAACTGACCGGCCTCGGTGAGGCCTCCGTTGGACTGCATGAACATCAGCCGTACGCCTTCGAGGGCGTCGGCGACGTGCCGGACGTAGCGGCGCAGGACGGGAGAGAGGTAGGCGTCGACGACGGCGGTGTCCCCGCGGGGGACGAGCTTCATCAGGGGGCTGGCCTCGCTGGAGAGCGAGATCTGCGGGAAGCCGATGCGGGTGGCGAGTTCCCCCACGGCTTGTTCGTGTGCGGGGTGGAGGTGGCTGTGCATGCAGACCACGGCGACGGCCTGGATCCCGTCGTCGTACGCCTCCTGGAGGGGCACGGCGAGGGCATCCAGGTCGGGCGCGAGCAGGACGGTGCCGTCGGCGGTCATGCGCTCGTCGACCTCTACGACCCGTTCGTACAGCAGCTCGGGCAGTTCGATGCGGCGGGCGAAGATGCTCGGGCGGTTCTGGTAGGCGATGCGCAGGGCGTCGCGGAAGCCGCGGGTGATGACCAGCAGGGTGCGCTCGCCCTTGCGCTCCAGGAGGGCGTTGGTGGCGACCGTCGTGCCCATGCGCACGGTGTCGACGGGGTCGCCGGAGCCGCCCAGCAGCGTGCGGACGCCCTCGACGGCCGCGTCGGAGTAACGGGCCGGGCTGTCCGACAGCAACTTGTGCGTGAGCAGCCGGCCGTCCGGGCGACGCGCGACGATGTCGGTGAAGGTGCCGCCTCGGTCGACCCAGAACTGCCAGCCAGTCACGTCAGTACCCCGCTTCCGCGCTGCTCACAGCGCCCGGAGGCCGTTGATCACGTCGCGCAGAATACTCTCGTCCGGCAGTTCGGCAGGGGGTACGGGCCGGTTCACATGGACGAATTCCGCGTCCACGAGATCTCCGACAAGGACCCGTACCACCCCGATCGGCAGGTCGAGTTCCGCTGCGAGTTCGGCGACCGACTGCGGGACGTCACGACACAGTTCGACGATGTCCACATGCTCCGGGGAGAGCATGTGGTCCGCTTCCGGGTCGTCCGCGTGCGGTTCCGTGACCACGACCGCGATCAGGTCCAGGCGGTGCTGGCCCTGGCTGCTGGTGCGGCCGCGCGTCATGGCGTACGGACGGACGACCGGTCCGGCCTCGTCGTCGAACCAGTGCCTTCTTCCCTGACCGTCAGCGCTCATGTCATCCCACTACCCGCCTGCGGGCAGATCGGTGCGCGGAGCGGCGCCCAGATGCACACCCACTCGCTTCACCAGGAGCGTCATCTCGTAGGCGACCTGGCCGACGTCCGAGTCGGCGTCCGCGAGGACGGCGAGGCAGCTGCCGTCGCCGGCGGCCGTCACGAACAGGAAGGCGTCGTCGAGCTCGACGACCGTCTGACGGACGTTGCCGGCCTCGAAGTGGCGTCCCACGCCCTTTGCGAGGCTGTGGAACCCGGATGCGACGGCCGCCAGATGCTCGCTGTCCTCCCTGGTCAGGTCCCTGGACACTCCGGTCGGCAAGCCGTCGCCGGAGAGCACGAGGGCCTTACGGATGCTCGCGACGCGGTCCACCAGGTCGTCGAGGAGCCAGTTCAGCTCCCCCTTGTTGGTTGCGGTGTGGCCGGTCGCCTTCGGTGCGGTCATCGACCGTCCCCCTCTGTCGTTCCTTGTCGTGCTGTACCGCTGTGGGCGTCATCGCCCGTTGCGTTCTCCTCGCGGCCGCGCTGCCAGCCGCGCTGGAGCGAGGCCATACGGCTGCGTACTTCGTCGGCGTCGCGTTCGACGGACTCGGCTCTGTCCTCGGTACGCGGCTCGGACCCCCGCTTCAGCTGCGGAGCCAGATTGGCCTGGCGGACGCGCCGGGGCAGTGGCGCGGTGCCGGAGCGAGGCTCGGGCGGTGCGGAGCCAGGCCCCTGTCCCCGTCGTGCGGAGCCGGGAGCCGAGCCGGTCTCCTGGGGCGTAACACCGGAGCCGGTCACCTGGCGGGTGGGACCACCGGGGGTTTCCGGCATGGGGCCGGAGCGACCGTCCGGGCCGCTCGATGCGATCTCCGAGCGGCGCGTCCGCGTGGGCAGAGTGGGCGGCTCCGACCCGGCGCCGGACGAAGCCGGTGATGCGGTGTGCTCGCCGTCCCGGCCGGCCGCGCCGATACCCCGGCGACCGGACTCCGCCCCCCGACGGCGGGCCGGCAGGGGCGGCGGTGCGTCCGGCTGGGCTTCGCCTCGCCGGCCGTCGGTCGAGGAGCCTTCGCTGCGGCGGCGGACCGGAAGCGCGGGCTCCGACCCGGAGCGGCCCGTGGCCCCGCCGGTCATGGAGTCGTCGCCCCGGCGACGCGACGGGAGCGGGGAGGCGCCGCCACCCGACTCCGGTCGGCCGGTGCCCGTGAGGGTCTCCTCATCCGTCTTCCCGCGCCGGGGGCGCTGCTCGGTGACCGGGCGCCCGTGCGAGCTGACCAGTTTCGGGGTGTGGCGGCGCGGCAGCTGGACCGGGGCGCCCGGTTCGTCGTCGGTGTCGGTCCGGTCGGGTGCGCTGTGGGCGTCGGCGGCCTGGTGCGGACCGGGGCGGCGGACGGCTGCCTCGTCCGGGGAGCGGGTGAGGGAGGGGCGGGGACGGAACAGGCCGCCGTGTCCGCTGTCCTCGTCCTCGAGAGCGCCGGGGAAGTCGCCGATGGCATCCAGGTCGACGGGGGCCTCCAGCTCCACCGGTCCGTCCAGGAGGGAGGCCGGCAGGCCGGGCCGTTGCGCGGACCCCTGGGACAGCGCGGCGCGGCGGCTGTCCTGCGGCTCGCTCTCCTTGGCCAGCTGCGGGCGGTCGAGCCGGAACCCGATGCCGTTCGTGTCCGGGACGTCGTCCGTCAGCAGGGCGTCCGGGATGAAGACGACGGCGGTCGTGCCGCCGTACGGGGAGGGCTGCAAGGAGACGCGGACGTTCTGCCGCTGGGCGAGACGGCTGACCACGAACAGACCGAGCCGGTCGGTGTCGGACAGCTCGAACTCGGGGGTCTCGGCAAGCCGGAGGTTGGCGTCCAGGAGCGCTTCGGCGGCCATGCCGAGGCCCCGGTCGTGGATCTCCAGGGTGAAGCCGTTGGCGACCCGCTCACCCAGGACCTGGACGGCCGTGTGCGGCGGCGAGAAGACCGTGGCGTTCTCCAGGAGTTCCGCCACGAGATGCGTGATGTCGGCGACGGCAGGGCCGGTGACGGCGATACGCGGAAGGCGGCGGACCTCGATGCGCTCGTAGTCCTCGACCTCGGCGACGGCGGCGCGTACGACGTCCATGAGCTGGACGGGCTTGCGCCACTGGCGGGAGGGCGCGGCGCCGGAGAGGATCACGAGGCCCTCGGCGTGCCTGCGCATGCGGGTGGTCAGGTGGTCGAGACGGAACAGGTCGGCGAGTTCCTCGGTGTCCTCGGTCCGGCGCTCCATGGCATCGAGCAGGGTGAGCTGCTTGTGGAGCAGGACCTGGCTGCGGCGCGCGAGGTTCACGAAGACCTCGGAGACGCCGGCTCGCAGCTCGGCCTGCTTGACGGCGGCTTCGACGGCGGCACGCTGGAGGGTGTTGAGGGCCTGGCCGACCTCGCCCATCTCGTTCTTGTCGTACTCCAGGCGCGGGACCTCGGTCTCCACGTCGACCTGCTCGCCCGCCGACAGCCGGCGCATCACGCTGGGCAGACGCACTCCGGACGCCTCGTGGGCCTCCAGACGCAGTTGCCGCAGATCGCGGATGAGGGTGCGGCCGACGCGCACGGACAGGAAGAGGGAGACCAGGAGAGCGAGCAGACCGAGTACACCGGCGATGACCGCCTTGGCGATGACGCCCATGGCTACCGGTTCGACGCGGTTCTGGTAGCGGTCGTTGGCCTGGTCGTTGAGCGTGCCGAGTTCGTCGAGCACGTTGCCGGCGGCGCTGTCCCAGCTCTTGGCGGTGACGCCGCGCGGCGTTCCGCCGGTGGAGGAGTCGGCCGCTTCCTCGGCCACGCGCAGCGGAGCGGTGGAGGCGTTCTTCCAGAAGCTCTGGTACCGGTCGCGTTCCGAGACGGGCAGCAGCGGGAGGCTGGTGTCGTACATCAGGGTGCGCTGGGCCACGAGGTCGGAGATGTCACGCTCTTCGGAGTGGGAGATCTTGCCGACGATCAGGGCCGAGCCGAGGAGGGCGTCCTCGCGGGAGAGCAGTTCGCGGGCGCGGGCGAGATTGACCAGGGCGCGGTACTGCTTGTCCAGTTCCACGTTGTCGACGACGTGGAGGTTGGCGAGCAGGACGTAACACGGGTCGACCAGCCGGTTGTAGAGGTCGAGGGCCTGGGAGCGGTTGACGGTGCCGTCCTCGACACTGCGGCGCAGCGACTCGATGCCTTCGAAGGCGTCCAGGACCGCGGTCAGCCGCTCGTCGGTGTCCGCACCCATCGCGTCGCGCACATCCGGATTCCGGGCGTTGTCGCGGATGCTGCCGACGGCCTCGTCGGTGGCCGTCCGGCTGCGCCGGAGCGCGGCGAGCCCGTCGGAGGCACGGGGGTCGGCGAGGTAGACGAGGGTCTGGCGGCGTTCCTCCTGAAGGACACGGACGGTGTCCTCGATGGGATAGCCGATCTTCTCCACCACGGACGACACGTTGAACAGGTCGCCCGCCTCACGTCCCGTGAGCACCGTGGCGAAGGCCCAGATCGCCGTCAGGGACACCAGCGGCACGAGAAGCAGCGCCACGATCTTCCGGCGGATGGACTTCCCGCGAAAGCGCATGGCCTCCCCCAGCTCGGGCCCCCGGCTACCGGGGGTACACATGTGCGTCAACAAACGGCGCGAGCCTACTACCGACGCCCAGGGAACTCGAAGGCCGGTCCGGAAGGTGAACTTCCGCGCCAGCCACGAGGCATGTGGAGTTGTCCGGGCATTGCGGGAGTTGTCTCCCCGAAACCGATGGTGGCCGTGCGGGTCAAGGCCTGCGAACCGCCCAGGCGGTTGGCTGAAAGTTTTCGGTTTCTGGGAATCTTCGTGGCGGGTTGTTCGTCCTTCTCTACGGGAGATGGGGGCGGAATCGGCCACAGGAGCCGCATCCCGCGTCCGGGTGGCGTAAAACAACGCAAGCCGGGCAGCCACTGGGGAGCACGGGTCTTCGGATGCGAGCGAGCAGTCTGCTGGCGGTGGGGAGTGACACGGTGACGGGCACGGCGGAGCGGCGCGGAGCGCCCAGGGCGGGTGGGGTGCAAGTGACGGCGCGTCAAGAGGCCGAAGGGACTGATCGCGACCATCCGGCTGACGAGGCGGAGATCACAGCTCGAGGGGCGGGGGTTCCGGCTCACGAGGATGGGCGTGACGTGCGCGAACAGCAACACTACCGGCCCCTGTGGGTCGAGGAGCCGGCGCGGCGGCGCCGGTTGCCGGATCCGGTACGGACGGCCGCCGTGCGGTCGGTGATCCTCATCGCTCTGACGCTGATTCAGGCCATGGTGGCCTTCCTGTGCACGATGGCCGGGTCCTGGCTGGCGTTCCCCATGGTGATCAGCAGCGTGGTCAGCACGATCGTGGCGACCTGGGGAGCGCTCGACGTGTGGGTGACGCGTCAGGTCTGGAACCAGCGCAACGGCGTGGTGTCCATGCCGAGCAGCACGGCACGGGCCCTGCGACGCGAGCGGCGCCGCGCCCGACGGCAGGCGCGCGCCGCCGAGCGGGCGCAGGAGCGAATACGCCGACGGGGCGGGGCTGGGCAGTTGTCCCACTCGTAAGGAGTGACGGCGGGGCGCCGGCGATGCGACCGGGTCCGGGGCCGGATGCTCGCCGGACGCGGCGGACCCGGCCCATGCGGCCGATGCCCGAGCCCATACTCCTCACCGCACGACCGACTGCGCCCCTCTCCTGCCCGGCGCTCCGCGCGTATTCGCGTCTCGCCCGCACGGTGTCGCCGTCCTTGCGTCGGCCGGTGAACTGAATGCGGGCGCCGTACTGGTCGGACGAGAAGCAGGGCACCACGGCCGCCGTCCCGACGGTGCGTCCGGCGCGCAGGTTGGTCACGGCGACCCTGGACTCCTGGATGGCGGACGTCCAGTGCTCGGCGCGGGTGCCGCCGACACGGGCGACACAGCCGACGGCGACCACCTGTCGCAGAACCGTCGCACAGTCGCCGTCGCGCAGGCCGCCGTCGCGCAGGGGCAGGGTCGAACCCGACCAGCCAGGCGGTGTTACCGGCCAGCCAGGCGGTGTTGGGGACGACGCCGATGCAGACGATCACGATGTTCGCGGGGAGGGTGCGGCCGTCGGTGAGGTCCGTCCACGCCGGTGACGCGGACGCTGCTGGCGCAGTCCGGCGACGTCGGTGCCGGTGACGAGGTCGAGCCCGCCGCGGCGATGCAGCGCGGCACACGCAACGCAACGGCCAGTTCCGTGCCGAGTTGGGGCGCGAGCGGCATCAGGACGGCTTCGGGGCAGCTTCGACGACGGTGACGAAGCGGCCGAGAGAGCAGCAGGACGACGCGGTCTCGGCGACGACGCATGCGCCGCGAGCATGTCGGTGGCCGGGAGCGGCCGTTCGGGCCGGTCCTCACCGTCGAACGGTTCTGGCGCGAGGGCGAGGCGCACGCTTCGCCCACGACACGATCTACGGCCTCGCCGGTGCGGTGTGGACGAGTGACGAGGCCCCGTGCGGCGCGCGTCGCGGCCGGGCTGCGGCTCGGCACGGTTTGAAGCACATCTGGCGCAACACCCGTTCCCCACCCCAGGGTTGGTCCGACTGATCAAGCCCGCCCTGAGTGAACACCCATTGAGGAACCACCCATGAGACCGACCGCGCAGTCCCCAGACCAGCACGGCCAGGACGACGCCGAACTCACCGAGTTCGGCTACAGACCCGAACTCAAACGCACCCTCGGCAACTTCCACACCTTCGCCGCCGGGATCAGCTACATCTCGATCCTCACCGGCACCTTCCAGCTGTTCTACTTCGGCTACGGCAGCGGCGGCCCCGCCTACTGGTGGTCGTGGCCGATGGTCTTCGCCGGCCAGTTCATGGTCGCCCTGTGCTTCGCGGAGCTCGCCGCCCGCTATCCCGTGGCGGGCTCCGTCTACAACTGGTCGAAGAAGATAGGCAATCCGCATCTGGGCTGGCTCGCCGGCTGGATGATGTTGATCGCCTCGATCGTGTCCATATCGGCCGTGGCACTGGCCTACCAGTTGACGCTGCCGCAGATCTCGTCGTTTTTCCAGTTCGTGGGCGACGGCACGGGTACGTACGACGTGGCGACCAACGCGGTCATCCTGGCCGCGGTGTTGATCCTGTTCACAACTCTCGTTAACGCCTTCGGCGTCAAGTTGATGGCGAGGATCAACACGGCGGGCGTGTTCATCGAGTTGATCGCCACTGTCGTATTGATCGTCCTGTTCGCCGTCCACATCACGCGCGGTCCCCAGGTCGTCATGGAGACGCACGACACCGGCGCGGGCTATGGCAGCGGATACCTCGGTGCCTTCCTGGTGGCCTCGCTGGCCTCGGCGTACGTCATGTACGGCTTCGACACCGCTGCCTCGCTCGGTGAGGAGTCCCTGAACCCGACCCGCAACGCGCCGCGCGCGATCATCCGGGCGATCGTCGCGTCCTTCGTGCTCGGCGGCCTGATCCTGCTGCTCGCGCTGATGAGCGTCTCCAGCCTGAAGGGCGAGAAGCTGTCCACGGACGGCCTGCAGTACATCGTCCTAAACGTGCTGGGCCCGACGGCCGGCAAGGCGATGCTGTGGTGCGTGCTGATCGCCGTGACGGTGTGCGCGCTGGCGGTGCACACGGCGGCGGTACGGCTGGCGTTCGCGATGGCCCGGGACAACAACCTGCCCGCGTCCTCGAAGCTGGCCAAGTGCCATCCGCGCTTCCAGACGCCGGTCCTGCCGACCGTGATCATCGGCATCCTCGCGCTGGCGATCCTGGTGGTCAACATCCGCCAGCCGCAGATCTTCACCGTCGTCACCAGCATCGGCATCATCATGATCTACCTCGCCTACCTGGGCGTCACCGTGCCGCTGCTCGTCGCCCGGCTGCGCGGAAAGTGGCAGCCCGCGGGTGAGGGCCGGTTCTCGCTGGGCCGCTGGGGACTGCCGGTCAACATCGTGGCCGTGCTGTGGGGCGCGGCCATGACGCTCAACCTGATCTGGCCGCGGACCGCCGTCTACAACGCCACGGCTCCCCACCACTGGTACCTGCGCTGGGGCGCGGTGCTGTTCGTCGCCGTCATCGCGGGCGGCGGCTTCGCCTACTACTGGTTCGTCCAGCGGCACAAGACCGGCGTGCTCGCCGAGCACCGCTCGGACGCCACGGCCACCGCTCCCGTCGGCGCTCCGGCGGCCGACTGAAGGAGGCCCCATGAGTACGCATGGGGTCGACCACGTCGTGGTCGGCGGCGGTACCGCGGGCAACGTGGTCGCGGCCCGGCTGTCCGAGGACCCACGTCACGGTGTGCCGGAGGCCTGCCAGAGCGAGGTCGGCGACGACGTTCGGGCGCTGCGGGACCGGCGTGGCCGGTCCCGCAGTTCCCCGCGCCCCTAAGCCGTCGTAGACGGGGGGCGTTTGTACATCCTGGTGGCCGTGATCTCGCTGTGTACCGCCTCGCCCGCCTGAGGCTGCTGCGGCAGCCCCGGGCGGAGGTGTTCCTCGACGCTGATGTACTTGAGGCCCGCCCTCAGGTCGGCGTCGTTGCGCATGCGGATGACCAGGGGGAACTCGGCCAGCGCGGTGGTGTCGAACAGGCCCGTGGTGTAGAGGAGCTGGACGCCCAGGGCGTCCGACACCGCCCGCTGGAGTTCCAGCAGGTACGTGGCGTTGGCGCGGCCGATGGGGTTGTCGAGGAACAGCGTGCCGGCGTGCCGGTGCTTGTCGCGGCCCCGGTCGTTGCTCCGCAGCGCGGCCATCGTGCAGTACAGGGCGATCGCGGCGGTGAGGAGCTGGCCGCCGGAGAAGACGTCGCCCATCTGCCCGACGGGGACGCGCTCGGCGCGCAGCACCGCGTCGGGCTTGAGGATCTCGACGGCGACACCCTTGGGCTGGAGGGCCGCGGCGACGCCCCGCAGCAGCAGGGACATGCCGTCCCGCCGCAGGTCGGAATTCTTCTTGACGGCGGCCCGGGTCGCCTCGTCGATGACCTCGCCCAGCCGCTCGGTGAGCGTTGCCTGGTCGGGCTCCTCGAAGCGGATGCGGAGGAACTCCTGCCCCGACCACTCGCCGAGGCCCTCCGGGAGGCGGGAGAGCCGCTGGGCGGAGCGCAGGGTGGCCAGGGCCGACTCGACCAGGCCACGCAGCCGGTCCACGATCGAGTCGCGGTTGCGCTCCAGCTGCTCCAGCTCGTCCGTCAGGACCCGGAGCCGGGGCGCGAAGGCGTCGGCCCACTTCTGGGCGTGTTCGGGCAGCGCGGAGGCGGGCAGTTCGCGGATCTGCTGCCGTGCCGGGGTGCGGACCTGCTCGTAGCGCGTGGAGTTGGCGTGCCGTACGAGGATGTCGCTGGCCTCGCGGACGGCGGCCTCGGCGGCGGAGAGGTCGGCGGCGCAGCCGCGCAGGGACCGACGGGCCTCGGCGGCCGACTGCCGGGCCTCCTCCGGGCTGCCGGGGTACGGCTCGGTCTCCTCCTGCTCCTCCTCCGTGGTGTGCTCGCGCAGCAGGTCACGGAGCATGGCCGCGATCTCGTCGAAGCCGCTCGCCGCGTCCTCGGCGGCGCGGTGGGCGTCGAGGAGCTCGGCGTGCGCCTCGCGGGCCTGGTTCAGCGCCTCGGTGTGGGAGGCGAGTTCGGCTGTGGCGGTGCGCAGCAGGGTCTGCGCGTGCTCGGCGTCGCTTGGCTGGAGGTCCTCGGGGAGGTCGGTGTGGGCCTCGCCGTCCTCGGGGGCGTGCCGTTCGGCCTCGCCGCGCAGCCGCCCGAGCTGCTCGCTCGCGCTCGACATGCGGGTCTCCAGGAGCTGCACCAGCTCCTCGGCTCGGGCGGCGGCGGCCTGGCGGCTGGGCCCGTCGGAGCCGTCGGGGGATTCGAGGAGCTGCTCGGCGCGCGTACGGACCTTGTTGCTCAGCCGGTCCAGCTCCGCGCGGGCCGCGCTCTCGTCGCTCTCGGCACGGGCCTGCTCGGCCCGCAGGTCGGCACCCACGCCGACCTTCTCGTACAGCTGTGACGCCGCCCGGTAAGCCTCGCGGAGGGCGGGCAGGGAGGCCTTCGGGGTCTGGGCGTCGTCCTCGGGTACGTCGTCGGGGGCGCCCGCGATCTCGGAGCGCTCGGCGCGCAGCGCGCGGGCGGTGCGGCGGGCGTCGTCGGCGGCGCGCTGGGCGGCCCGCCGGTCCTCGTCGGCGGCCCGGGCCCGTTCCAGGCAGGCCTGGGCGCTCGCCTCGGCCTCGGCCGCCTCGTCGGCCAGTTCGCGCAGCTTGACCTGCCAGCCGGCCCGCTCGCGCAGCCGGAAGGCGAGCCCGGCGAGGGCGTCGGCGGAGCGGCGGGCCTTCTGGGCGGCCTCCTGCCGCTCGTCCCGGACGCGCGCGGCCTCGGCGGCGGCCTCGTCGGCCTCGGCCCGCACCGTGCGCGCCTCGGCCAGTTCGGCCTCCGCCTCTTCGGCGAACGCGCGGGTGTCGTGTGCCGCCTTGGCCAGTTCGGCCAGCCGGCCGGCCGGGCAGCCGGTGCGCCAGGAGGCGAGCCGGGCGGCGAGCTCCCGGTCCTTGCCGAGCCGTGCGGCGAGCGTGCGGATCTCCTCGTCCCGCTCGGTCGCCCGGGCGCGCAGCGCCTGCCGCTCCTCGTCGGCGGCGTGCTCGTCGTGCATGGCCGGGTTCGGCGGGACGAGGAACACGTCTCCGCTGTCGGTGGCCGGGGCGGGGGTCGGGGCGAGCAGGGCGGCGGCGGTGCCGACCGCCACGGCGGAACGAGGCAGCAGCGCCGCGTCGCCCAGCGCTTCCCGGGCGCGTGCGTGGGAGTCCGGGTCGGTGATGATCACGCCGTCGACCAGTTCGGGCCGGGCGGCCAGCACGCGCGCGTGGTCGGCCGGGTCGACGGCCTGTGCGAGGTAGCGCCAGCCGGGCAGCGCGGGGATGCCGTGCTCGCCGAGGAACTCGACCGTGGCCAGCACGTCCGGGCCGGGCGGCAGCAGCCCGCCGTCACCGAGCGCGCCGAGGATCCGGGAGTCGTCGGCGGCGGCCGTACGCAGTTCGAACAGCTGCCGTTCGGCGGAGGAGACGGCGTCGTCGAGCAGTTCGCGCAGGTCGTCGGCGAAGCGGTCGAGCTCCTCGGGGCTGAGCCCCTGCTCGCCCGGGACGGGCCGGGTGGCCGGCTCGCTGTCCGTGCCGTGGCGGGGCTGCGGGATGCCCGGGCGGGTCTCGGGGGTCAGGCTGAGCAGTTCCGCCAGCCGCTCCTCCCCCGCCAGCGCCTCGGCGGTGCGGCGCTCGGCCTCGTACGACCGCTCGGCCGCCGTCGCCGCGTCCGCCGCGCGGGCCGCGGTCAGTTCCGCGCGGGTCTCGGCGGCGGCGGCCTCGCGCGCGTGCTCGGTGGCCCGGTGGGACGCCTCGCGAGCCGAGTCCCAGGCCGCGACGGCGGTCTTCTCGGCGTCGCTGGCGGCGAGGGCCGCACGGGCCGGGTCGGCGTCGGGCGCGCTGTCGTCGAGCCAGCCGGCCCGGACCGCCTCGGCGGTCTCCTGCTCGACCTCGGCGAGGCGCTGCTTGAGGTGCCCGACCTCGCTGCGGGCCCGCTGCGCCTGCGTGGCGGCGGCGGTGGAGTCCCGGTAGGCCGTGTCGCTGACCTCCTGGAGGGCGGCGGAGCGCTCCTCCTCCTCGTTGGCGTGGTTCTCCGCCTTCTCCGCGGCCGCGTGCAGGGCCCGTACGAGGTCGACGGCGGCCTTGGAGCGGGCGGCGAGCGCGGGCGCGGCGTCGCGCTCCGCCTCCTGGATCGCGGCGGACACGCGGGCGACGCGGTCGGCGGCTGCGCGGTGGCGCAGTACGGCCTCGGCGGCCTGCCAAGCGGCGTACAGCGTGCGTGCGTCGGCGAGTTCACGCTTCTGCGCGGCGGCGGACTTCTCGGCCGCGGCGAGCGCCAGCGAGGCGTGCCGGTAGGCGAGTTCGGCGGAGATCAGGGCGCTGCGCTCGCGGGCCGCCTCGGCGTGCGTGACGGCGTACGCGGCGGCGGTGACCCGCTGGGCCAGGTCGGCGGCCCGCACCCGCTCCTGCACGCCGCGCGCGGACAGCCTGCGCGCCAGGGTCCGCGTCCGGCGCTCGGCCCCGGCGTGGACGTCACGCGCGCGGGAGCGGGCCTCGGCGGCCTCGACGATCCGCCCGAGCAGGTCGACGGATCCGGCGGTGAAGTCGCGTTCGGCGATCAGCTCGGCCCGCCGGCCCAGCTTGTTGCCGAAGCCGCTGACCAGGTCGGCGAGCCCATCGGTGTCACGCGTGTCGGTGACGGCGCGCAGCAGCAGGTCGGTGAAGTCGGCGTCCTTCTTGACCGCGAAGAGACCGGCGGCCTCGCCCTCGTCGGCGTTCATCTCCCGCTGGTAGCGGAAGAGTTCGGGGTCGAGTCCCAGGTCTCCGAGGTGCTCGATCCAGCGGTCGTGGATCTCCTCCCAGTGCACCTCCAAGTGCGGATACGTCTTGCCCGCCTCCATGAGAGCGTCACGGAAGCCCTTCATGGTGCGGCGTCGGCCACGCGCGCCCGACTGGCCCTCGACCGAGGCCCGGACGGCGGTGGACTCGGCGACGGGGAGGTTGTCGAGGCTCAGTCCGGGCCCGGGGCGGAAGGAGTACCAGGCCTCGGCGAACTTCCGCGGGTCGTTGGAGACCTGCCGCCCGCGCCACTCGCTGACCTTGCCCACGACGACGCACTCTCCGGTCAGCACGTGCTGCCACTCCAGCGCGACGTGTCCGCAGTCGTCGGCGAGCAGGAACTTGCGCAGCACACCGGAGCTGGCGCCGCCGAGCGTGTTCCGGTGGCCCGGCAGCATCACCGAGAAGATCAGCTTGAGCAGCACCGACTTGCCGCCGCCGTTCTCCAGGAAGAGCACGCCCGCGGGCGCGGGCCGGCGCGGCGGGCCGACGGGCTCCTCCTCGAAGAACTCCGCCTGCGTGGGCGCGGGGTCGGGCACAAGCTCGCCCACACCGCGCAGGTCAAGCACGGTGTCGGCGTAGCGCGCACCGGCGGGCCCGATGGAGTAGAGGCGGACCCGGGACAGCTCGTACATGGCGGACTCTCGTAAGTCTTCGTGAGATGGGGAGTTCAGGAGGAGTGGAACGGCAGCCCGGCGTCGGCGACCAGCTCCAGGTCGTCGCCCTCCTCGGGGGGCAGCAGCGTCGGCGTGCCGTCGGTGACCGGGACGACGCCCAGCTCCAGCAGTTCGGCCAGGGCGGCGCTGCCGGCCATGTCGCGGACTTGGAGCTGGTAGCGGGCCGTCGTGCGGTAGGTGCCGCCGTTGTCGTCGCCGGTGCGCTGGAGGAATCCGGAGTCGGTGAGGAACGCGACGGCCTTGGCGACGATGCCGGTGGTCGAACCGGCGAGCCGGCGCGCGTCCTTGGTGGCCCCGGTCGCGCTGCGCCGGACCCAGATCCGCCAGGCGGCCTCCAGGCCGGGCGCGTCGGTCGCCGGGTCGGTGTTCTCGCCCTGTCCGGCGGCGCGCTCTTCCAGCCGGCGGCAGGCCTGGCGGACGAAGGCGTCGACGCCGTTGACCGTGACGCGGCCGATGTAGCCGTCGTCGGCGAGGTCCTCGGGGCGCGGGAACGCCATAGCGGCGACGGCGAGATGGGCCAGCCCGTGCAGGAACCGGTCGCCACCGTCGGCGGACGTACGACGCGCGTAGTCGCCCATGCGGACGGCGAACACGGAGTCCTCGGCGGCGGTCACGGCCATGCCCGCGCGCGGGGACACCTCCAGCACGATCAGCCCCAGTCCGGTCGCCACCGCGTCGGCGAGCCGCGCGAACGGCGGGTCCTCGCGATAGCGCCGCAGCAGATCCGCGTACTCCTGGTCACGGGCGGGCTGAAGCTTGGGCTGCAACCCGAAGGAAACGAGCCGCGCCGCGTCGGCGGCGTCGGCGGGGGTGACGGCGGCGGTGGCCGCGGGGGCCGTCCCCTCCGGCTCACTCCACTCGACGTGCTCGCTCACGGCTTGAACTCCTCGGTCTCGAAAACAGGGTGAAGGCCATCGCCCTCAGGGGCGCGGGGCTGTGACATGTGCGGCTCCGCCGCGCGGGCGCGACCAGCCACAACGGAGCCGCACCCGCCCACCGGCGAACACATCACGCGGCCTCCGTCCGATCCGCCGCCATCCCCGCCGCGTCCAGCAGCGCGGTGCCGACGATCAGATCCGCCCCGCCGAACTCCGGATCATCGAGCTCGGTCCCGTCGTCCACGGCGAACAGCAACTTCTGCTCGCCCTGGCGATAGGCCGTACCGACCGGCGGACTCGCCGCATGCACCGCCAGCAGGGCCACCAGATACGGCAGCTCGGGATCCTGCCGACGGGCGTCGGCCAGCAACCCGGACAACCGGCGCGGCGCGTCCGCCGGCAGGTCGAGCAGCTCCTGCGCGGCCGCCATCTGCTCCTCGCTGAACCGGCTGTCGTCGGGCGTGGCGATGAGATCCGGCTCGGGCATCTCCGCGCCCAGATGCTCCCGCTCCACCGGCGGCGTCAGCAGTATGTCGACCAGGTCCCCGACCCGGACGGACACCGGCGTACGCAACCCGGTGCCGCGCCCGAAGAAGGCGTCCGTGACCCGCACGGCCTGCTCCAGCGGCAGCGGCAGGACGGGCGAGACGAGATGCCCGTACAGGTCGATCCCCGACGTCGTCATCGGCGTGGCGAAGGCCTGCCGGTCCTGCTCGGCGCGGAACAGCGGCCCGGCCTCCAGCAGCCGGGACTGCAACTGCGTGTGCCGCCGGATGCAGTCCTTGACGATGTCGACGAGCTCGGCGGCGCGGCGCTTGTGCTCGGGGTCCTCGGACTCGTCGCGGGCCTTGCGGATGTTGGTGAGGATCGCGTTCTCGTGGCGGTAGCGGTCGGCCACGTGCTCCAGGGCCTCGGCGATCATGTCGGGCACGGTGGTGAGCCAGTCCACCGCGCGTACATTGCGCCGGGTCGCGTCCAGGGCGCGGCGCAGGGTCTCCGAGTACTGCACGGTGCGGTAGCGGGCCTGTTCGGCCGCGAGCTGGGCGTCGGCGAGCCGGCCGCGGCTGATCAGCACCTCCAGCTTCACCTCGGCGGCGATCTGCGCGCTGGTGACGTCCGTGTCGAGGGCACCGACGAGGACGTTGACCGCCTCGTCCGTCGTCCGCAGGTAGACCGTGCCGCCCGGGCCCGGGACCTCTTCGATCAGCTTGAAGTCGTAGTCACGGCGCACATACGTGCCGTCCGCCCCGAACGTGCCGTACACCGCGCGGAAGCCGCGGTCGACGCTGCCGACGTTGATGAGATTCTCCAGGACCCAGCGGGCCACCCGCTCGTGCTCGGCGGCGGGGCGCTGCGGGGCCTGGGCGGCGATGCGCGGGACGAGGCGGGCGACGATCTGGTCGTGGTCCGCGCCCGTGTCGAAGTCCATGTTCAGGGTGACGAGGTCGATGGCCGCGAGGGCGACCTCCGCCATGCCGTACACCGAGTACTCGCCGGCGAGGTTGGCCTTGCGCGCGTCGAGGTCGTGCAGCGGCGCGGTGCAGGCGAGCGCGCGCAGGCGCCGCGCCAGGCCCTCGTCGGCGGCCGGCCCCAGGGCAGGGCGCGGCCCCGCGCTGAGCTGGGGCGGAACGCTGTCCGTCGATGCAGGCGAAGTCACGGTGCACAGACTAGGTCCTGGGTCTGACAACGACCCAAACGACGCGGACACGCCCCGGCGGCAGGGGGTTCTCCGACGCCGCTCGGTTCAGCCGTCCTCGCCGACCCGCCGCTGGTACACCTCGACAACCCGCTCCAGCGAGTCGTCGAGGTACCCGGCGAGCAGGTTCTCGGCCTTCCCGCGGTTCCCCACCTGAAGAGCCTCAAGAATGGCGACATTTCGTGCAATATACGGTTCGTGCAGCCGCTGCGGCTCGTCCACCACATGGAAGGCAAGGCGCAGTTCGGCGAAAACGCTCCGCATCAACTCGTCGGTCCGCTCGCTCGCGGCGAGGGCAACCAGTTCCCTGTGGAAGTGGATGTTGGCCGTGCCCACGCCCTTCCAGTCACCTTCCCGAGCCGCCCGCCGCCCTTCCTCCACGGCACCCGCGAGCCCGTCGAGGCCGTACGGCGGCTCGCCGAGACCACGCACGACGGCGCACTCGACGAGCCGCCGGGTGCGGTAGATGTCCTCCACGTCCTCGACGGTCAGGACTCGGACGAAGACTCCCCGGTTCAGCTCGTGGACGAGCAGGCGTTCATGCGTGAGCAGCCGGAACGCCTCGCGCAGGGTGTTGCGGGAGACACCGAGCGCCCCGCCGATGCTGTCCTCCGAGAGCCGGGTGCCGGGCGGGAAGTAGCCCTCGGCGATCCGGCTTCTGAGGATGTCCGAGACGCGTTCGGCGGTGCTGGTGCGCCCCAGGAGCGCCCGGTCGTCGGAGAGGTCCCTCAACTGCTCTGCCATGCCGGAATTCAATCGCAGATTACAAGGACGAAACAACATGGGTATTGAAGGATCGTTGAACAATCCTCTACGGTACTACGCACGGCGTCGCCCTCTCGCCGCGGCGCCGACCGCTTCCGCACGGCACGGCTCACTCCGAAGCACCCCCGTCCCTCCTTCTGCGAGGTGCCATGAGCACGACCCCTCCACCGCAGGCCCTGACCGACGACACTCGCCCAGCGACCGCTGAACGCACCCCGGACGACGGGGCGTTGGGCTGGCTGCGCGCTCTGGGCCCGCGCGGCCGCCGCGCGTTCGCCGGTGCCTTCGGCGGCTATGCCCTGGACTCGTACGACTACTTCACGCTGCCGCTGAGCATGGTCGCGCTGTCCGCGTACTTCGGCCTGAACAGCGGCCAGACCGGCCTCTTCACGACGGTCACCCTGGTGGTCTCCGCGATCGGCGGCGCCCTCGCGGGCGTGCTCGCCGACCGCGTCGGCCGGGTGAAGGCGCTGATGGTCACGGTGATCACCTACGCGGTGTTCACCGTCGCCTGCGGCTTCGCGCCCAACTACGAGACACTGCTGGTCTTCCGCGCCCTCCAGGGCCTCGGTTTCGGCGGCGAGTGGGCGGTCGGCGCGATCCTGGTCGCCGAGTACGCGAGCGCCAAGCACCGGGGCCGCACGCTCGGCGCGATCCAGAGCTCCTGGGCCGTGGGCTGGGGCATGGCCGTGATCGCCTACACCGTCATCTTCTCGGTGGCCGGCGACGATCTGGCCTGGCGCATCATGTTCTGGACCGGGGCGCTGCCCGCGCTGCTGGTGATCTGGCTGCGGCGCAGTGTGCACGACGCGCCCGAGGCGGCAGCGGCGCGTGAACAGAGCGCGGAGAAGGGCTCGTTCACGGCGATCTTCAAGCCCGGCCTGCTGCGGACGACCATCTTCGCGATGCTGCTCTCGACCGGCGTCCAGGGCGGCTACTACACGCTGGCCACCTGGGTGCCCACCTACCTCAAGTCCGAGCGCGACCTGTCGGTCGTCGGCACCGGAGGCTATCTGACGTTCCTGATATCGGGCGCCTTCATCGGCTACCTGACGGGCGGTTACCTCACCGACAAGCTGGGCCGGCGGCGCAACATCTGGCTCTTCGCCCTGCTGTCGGCGATCTGCATCCTGGCGTACGCGAACCTCCCGAGCGGCGCCAACACCCTGGTCCTGGTGCTGGGTTTCCCGCTCGGGTTCTGCATGTCGGCGATCTTCAGCGGCTTCGGCTCCTACCTGAGCGAGCTGTACCCGACGGCGGTGCGCGGCACGGGGCAGGGCTTCACGTACAACACCGGGCGCGCGGTGGGTGCCGTCTTCCCGACGACGGTCGGTTTCCTGGCCGACAGCTGGGGCGTGGGCGGCGCGCTGGTCTTCGGGGCGATCGGCTACGGCCTGGCGGCGCTGGCGCTGCTCGGACTGCCGGAGACGCGCGGGAAGGAGCTCACGTGAACCGCACGAGCACCGAGACCGAGGACCGTCCTGTCCTCCTCGTCGACGAGCACGCGCGCGCGTGGAGCCCGGAAACGGCCCGCGCCCGCTTCCGGGAGGGTCTGACGGGCCCCACGGCCGGGGTCGCGGCGGGCCACACCCAGGTCAACCTGATCTCGGTGCCCGCCGACTGGGCCTACGACATGCTGCTGTTCTGCCAGCGCAACCCCAAGCCGTGCCCGGTCCTCGACGTCACGGACGCGGGATCCTGGACCACCGTGCTCGCCGACGGCGCGGACCTGCGCACCGACCTGCCGCGCTACCGGGTGTGGCGGGACGGCGAACTGATGGACGAGCCGACGGACGCGCGCGCGTACTGGCGGGACGACCTGGTGTCGTTCCTGGTCGGGTGCAGTTTCACGTTCGAGTGGGCGCTGGGCGAGGCGGGCGTTCCGATCCGCCACATCGAGCAGGGCCGCAACGTCCCGATGTACGTGACCGGCCGGCAGTGCCGTCCGGCGGGGCGGCTGCACGGGCCGCTGGTGGTGTCCATGCGGCCGGTGCCGCCGGAGCACCTGGCGGCGGCGATCCGGGAGAGCAGTCTGCTGCCGGCGGTGCACGGCAGCCCCGTGCACTGCGGCGATCCCTCGGGGCTCGGCATCGACGACCTCGGCCGCCCCGACTTCGGCGACGCGGTGGCCGCCGAGCCGGACGACATCCCGGTGTTCTGGGCCTGCGGAGTGACCCCGCAGGCGGCGGTGATGGCCTCGCGCCCGCCGTTCGCCCTCACGCACGCCCCGGGGCAGATGTTCCTCACCGACGCCCGCGACGAGCAGTACCGCGTGGCCTGACAGGAGACCCGACTCGCTATGACCTCCATCGACTTGAACGCAGACCTCGGCGAGGGCTTCGGCCGCTGGCGGCTCACCGACGACGAACGGCTGCTGTCGGTCGTCACCAGCGCCAACGTGGCGTGCGGTTTCCACGCCGGGGACGCGGTCACCATGCGCCGGGTGTGCGAGCTGGCGGCCGAGCGCGGCGTCCGGATCGGCGCCCAGGTGTCCTACCGGGACCTGGCCGGGTTCGGGCGGCGCGCGATGGACGTGCCGTCCGCCGAGCTGGCGGCCGAGGTGGCCTACCAGATCGGCGCCCTGGAGGTCTTCGCACGGGCGGCGGGCGCCCGCGTGGCCTACGTGAAACCGCACGGCGCGCTCTACAACCGGGTCGTGCACGACGAGGAGCAGGCCGCCGCGGTCGTCGACGGCGTGCTCCTCGCGGACGCCTCCCTGCCGGTGCTGGGCCTGCCCGGCTCGCGTCTGCTGGAGCTGGCCGGTAAGGCCGGGCTGCCGGTCGTCACGGAGGCGTTCGCGGACCGGGCGTACACCGAGGCGGGCACGCTCGTGCCGCGCGCCCTGGAGGGCGCCGTGGTCACCGACCCCGACACCGTCGTGGAGCGGTCGCTGAGCCTGGCCCGCTCCGGCGAGGTCGTCTCGCACTCGGGGACCCGGATCGAGGTACGCGCGCGTTCCCTGTGCCTGCACGGCGACACGCCCGGCGCGGTGGAGCTGGCGCGCCGGGTGCGGGAGCGGCTGGAGGCGTCGGGCGTCCGGGTGGAGGCTTTCGCATGAAGGTGCTGCCGGTCGGCGACGACGCGCTGCTCGTCGAGGTCTCCTCGGGCGACGAGGCCCAGGCCCTCCACGCCGAGCTGCTGCGACGCCGCGCGGAGGGCTCACTGTCGGCCCGCGAGATCGTGCCCGCGGCCCGCACGGTCCTCCTCGACGGCCTCGACTCCCCCGCCCGGCTAGCCGCCGAACTGACCGCCGCGGAGCTGCCGCCCGCTCCCCCACGCGCGCGTGAGGCGGTCGAGATCCCCGTGCGCTACGACGGCCCGGACCTGGCCGACGTCGCCGCACACTGGGGCGTGTCCGAGCGGGAGGTCGCCCGCATTCACGCGGAGACGGAGTTCCGGGTCGCCTTCTGCGGCTTCGCCCCCGGCTTCGGCTACCTCACCGGCCTGCCGCCGCGCTACGACGTCCCGCGCCGGGCCACCCCGCGCACGGCCGTCCCGGCCGGTTCGGTGGCGCTGGCGGGCCCGTACACGGGCGTGTACCCGCGTTCGTCGCCGGGCGGCTGGCAGCTGATCGGCACGACGGACGCCCTCCTGTGGGACCACGCGCGCGTGCCGGCCGCGCTGCTGTCGCCGGGCACGCGTGTGCGGTTCGTCCCCGTCGGGCCGGTGGGGCTCTCGTGACCGACCGCGCGCTCGCCGTCGTCCGGGCCGGGGCCCTGACCACCGTGCAGGACCTCGGGCGCCCCGGGCACGCCCACCTCGGGGTGCCTCGCTCCGGGGCGCTGGACCGGCCCGCGGCGGACCTCGTCAACCGGCTGGCCGGCAATCCGCCCGCGGCGGCCGTGCTGGAGACGACCCTCAACGGCTGTGCCCTGCGCCCCCGTTCGACCGTCACCGTGGCCGTGGCGGGCGCACCCTGCCGGGTCACGGTGGACGGACGGCCCGCTGCCTGGGGCGCGCCGGTGCACGTGCCCGCCGGGGCGCTGCTGGACGTCGGACCTGCCGTGTCGGGCGTACGCAGCTATGTGGGCGTCTCCGGGGGCCTCGCCGTCGAGCCGGTGCTCGGCAGCCGCTCGACGGACCTGCTGTCGGGGCTCGGCCCGCCCCCTCTCACGGACGGCACGGTGCTGCCCCTGGGCCGGCCGTCGGGCACGCACGCGCGCGTGGACGTCGCCCCGCAGCCGGCGCCACCGGCCGAGCTGGTCCTGCGGGTGACACTCGGCCCGCGCGACGGCTGGTTCACGCCGGAGGCCGTACGCGCTTTCGTCTCACGTCCCTACCGGGTCTCCCCCGCGAGCAACCGCATCGGGCTGCGCACGGAGGGACCCGCCCTGGAGCGAGCCCGGCCCGGGGAACTCCCCAGCGAGGGCATGGTGCTGGGCGCGGTCCAGGTCCCGCCCGACGGCAGGCCGGTGGTGTTCCTCGCAGACCACCCGACCACCGGGGGCTACCCGGTGATCGCGGTGGTCCGCACCGCCGACCTTCCGGCAGCCGCCCAGGCGGTTCCGGGCACGCCGGTCCGCTTCGTGGCCGTACGGCGGCGCTGAAACGGTCGGACCACGTCGGTCACTGCCGACCCGTCAGGCCGCGTCCGGCTGCTCCGCCACTGACAGGGCGGCGAGCGCGGCGGACACGGCCGCCGAGGCCCGCAGATCGAGCCGGGCGCTCGTGCCCCGGGCCCGGTGCCGGAGCTCGTCGGCGGCCAGGGTCAGGAGCTGGGGCAGCAGGTCGGTGCACCGGCGGGCCACCCAGCCGGTACCGGCCGTGGCCAGCCACCGCAGGCTCGCCGACCTGGTCGGGCCGGGGAACTCGGGCTCGGGCGAGGGGGCGGGCCCCGTCGCGAGGCCGTGTTCCGCAAGCAGCGCGTGGAAGCGCAGGGCCAGCTGCCGGTGCCCGCGCTCTCCGGGGTGCAGCCGGTCCGCGCTCCACATGGCGCGGTCCGTGATCCAGTCGCCCTCGCACGCGTGCAGGTGCAGAGCTCCGTACCGGTCGGACAGGGCATGGACGACCGCGTTCACGGCCCGCTGCCGCCGCGCCAGCGGGTGGGCCAGCGCCCCCGGCAGCCCGAGCATCGTGCCCGGGTCGGGCAGGCAGGCGGTGAGCAGGACCGCGCCCTGCTCGGCGAGGGCCGCGTACACCTGGTCGAGCCGGGCCGCCACGGCCTGGATGTCGAAGGTGCAGCGCAGGGTGTCGTTGACGCCGACGACGACGGACACGAGGTCGGGCCGCAGCTCCAGCGCGGCAGGCAACTGCCGCTCCAGCACGTCCCGGGTCTGCGAACCGCTCACCGCGAGGTTGGTGAACCAGGCGGGTCCCTCGCCGAGCCCGGCGGCCAGCAGCGCGGCCCAGCCGCGCCACGCCCCGTCGCCGACGGGATCACCCACCCCCTCGGTCAGCGAGTCACCGAGGGCCACGAACCTCGGGGCCCCGTCGGACCGGGAAGGCCCCCCGAACCGCCCGGGTCTCATGCCATGCCTCCGGGCACGAACGGGCGTACGGGGACGGCCGCGTCGTGCGCGGCGAGGAACGCGTCGACCGCCGCGTCCCACCCGAAGCACTCCGCACGCGCGCGTGCCCCCTCGCGCCGGTCCGCCTCCAGGCGTTCCAGCAGCAGGTCCACGGCGTCCGCGAAGGCCTCCCCGTGGTCCGCCGCGACGGCCCCGGCGGCGCCGATCACCTCCGGCAGCGCGGACGAGGCGCTCGCCACCACGGGCGTGCCGCATGCCATGGCCTCCAGCGCGGCGAGTCCGAACGTCTCTGCGGGCCCCGGCGCCAGGGCCACGTCGGCGGACGCCTGGAGCGCGCCGAGCAGTCCGCGGTCGGAGACGTGCCCGAGGAAGGTGACCGGCAGGGCGCTCTCGCGCGCCCGCTGTTCGAGCCGGGCGCGCAGCGGGCCGTCACCGGCCACCACCAGCACCGCCCGGCGTCCGCGCCGCCGCAGCGACTCCAGGGCGTCCAGCGCCGTGCCGGGCCGCTTCTCGACGGACAGCCGCGAGCACATCACCAGCAGCGTCTCGTCCACGCGCGCGTGCCGCGCCCGCACCTCCGGGTCGCGCAGCGCGGGGTGCCGCTGCACCAGGTCGACGCCCAGCGGGGCGCGGACGACGTTGCGTGCCCCGATCCGCACGAACTCCCGCTCGGCGAACTCGGTGGTGCACACCACGCGCGCGTACGTGTGTGCCGTACGGACGTTGAGGGCGTCGGCGGCACGCCGGGCAGCCCCCTCGGGCAGGCCCCAGGTGCGCAGCACCCCGTCGGCTGTCTCGTGGGAGACCATCACGGCCGGGACCCGGGCGCGCCGCGCCCACTTGCCGGTCCACCTGAGGGTCGTGCGGTCGGACACCTCCAGCCGGTCCGGCGCGAGCTCCTCCAGGAGCCGGGCCACCCGTCGTTTGTCGGCGAGCACGCGGTAGCCGCCGGTGCCGGGCAGCAGCGGCCCGGGGAGGGTGATCACCCTCCCCTGCTCGGTCTCCCGGTCGCTCGTCCGCTCACCGGGGATCACGAGGACGGGCTTGTGCCCCGCCGCCTTGAAGCCCTTGCCGAGTTCCCGCAGGGCGGTGCGCAGACCGCCGGACGCGGGCGCGACGAAGTTGGCGAGCCGCACGATCCGAAGCGACTGGCGGCTGCTGTTGCCCGAATGCGAGTCGCTCATGCCGCCACCGCCGTCCGGCGCGCGGCGAGCACGTTCGCGTAGTGCCCGATCAGCTGGTCCCCGACGGCCGCCCAGGTACGGCCCTCGACCGCGGCCCGCCCGGCGGCGCCGAAGGCGATCCGCAGCGCGGGATCGGCCGCCAGGGCACGCACCGCGTCCCGGACGGCGGCCGTGTCGCGCGGCGGCACCAGCAGGCCGGTGCGCCCGTGGGCGACCAGGTCCAGCGGCCCGCCGGCGGCGGGCGCCACGACGGGCAGGCCGCTGGCCATGGCCTCCTGCACCGTCTGGCAGAAGGTCTCGAAGGGACCCGTGTGCACGAAGGCGTCCAGCGAGGCGAAGACCCGGGCCAGATCGTCACCGGTACGGCGGCCGAGGAAGACCGCGCCGGGCAGCGCCTGCTCCAGGCCGGGCCGGCTCGGGCCGTCGCCGACGACCACCACCCGGACGCCCTCCAGGCCGCAGGCACCGGCGAGGAGTTCGACCTGCTTCTCGGGGGCGAGTCGGCCGACGTAGCCGACGATCAGCTCACCGTTCGGGGCGAGTTCGCGACGCAGGGCCTCGTCGCGGCGGTCCGGCCGGAAACGTTCGGTGTCGACGCCGCGCGGCCACAGCTCGACCCGGGGCACACCGTGCGTCTCCAGGTCACGCAGGGCCGCACTGGACGGGGCGAGGGTGAGGTCGGCGGCGCCGTGCACGGAGCGGATCCGCCGCCAGGCGGCGGCCTCTCCGGCACCCATGTAGGTGCGGGCGTATCCGGCCAGGTCGGTCTGGTAGACGGCGACGGCGGGAGTGCCCAGGCGGGCGGCGGCGGCCATGCCGCGCACGCCGAGGACGAAGGGGCTGGCGAGGTGGACGACATCGGCACGGTGCTCGATGAGGGTGGCGGCCAGGCGGCGGCTGGGGAGGGCGACGCGGACCTGGGGGTAGCCGGGGAGCGGGAGGGAGGGGACGTGGACGACGGGACACGGCACGTCGGCGTCGGGCTTGTTCCCGGGCGCGGGGGCCGGGGCGACGACGACGGGGGCGTGACCGCGATCGACGAGGTGCCGGGCGGTCTGGAGCGCGCAGTGGGCCACGCCGTTCACATCGGGGGGAAAGGATTCGGTCACGATGACGACACGCATACCCGTGTTGTCGCCGTGCCGGACGTGGCCGCGTCAACGTGGATCTTTCCGGCCGAGGAACGTCCTATGAGCGTTCTGAGGCGCACCGCGCAGGTCAGGCCGCGTCCATACGCCCCTGACCCGCGAGTCACCCCTCGTTCACCCGGGCGGCCTGATTCCGCCCCGGCGTCCTTGCGTAGAGGGAGTCACACGCTCACACGGAGCGGCGTCACACAGCGGTCTCCTCGGGACCGATCCGGCTGCGTACGGCCGTCTGGACCTCGGCCTCCTCGGCCGGGTCGGCGGCGAGCCGGCGCAGTCGCTCCACGACACGGGTGTCTCCGGTCTCGGCGTGCCGGGCGGCGATCTCGCGGGTGGTCTCCTCGCAGTCCCACAGGCACTCGACGGCGAAGCCGGTGGCGAAGGAGGGGTCGGTGGCGGCGAGGGCGCGGGCGGCCCGGCCGCGCAGACGGGAGGAGGCGGTCTCGCGGTAGATGTGGCGGAGCACGGGCGCGGCGCAGGCGATGCCGAGCCGTCCGGTGCCGTCGACCAGGGTCCACAGGGTCGGTGCGTCGGGGCCCTCGCCCCGTACGGCTTCGCGTAGTGCCGCGAGGACCAGGTCGCGGTCCTGCACCCCGCCCCGGCAGGCGAGGACGCGTCCGGCGGCGGCGCCCAGCGCGTCCGGCCGCCTGGCCCAGCCGCGCGCCCGGTCCACGGCGGCGAGCGAGCGCATGCGTTCGAAGGCGTCGACGGCGGCGTCCACGACGACCGTCGAGCCGGTGGCCACGGCGTCCTCGATCAGGCCGAGGGCGTCGGGATCGTTGCCGTCGGCGAGGTAGCGCAGGGCGGTGCACCTGGCGCCGTCGCCGCCGTCCTTCGCCGCCTGGACGATCTCGGCCCGGTCCTCGGGCCCCGCCACGGCGGTGAGACAGCGGGCGGCCGGGATATGGAGTGCGGCGCCTCGTTCGAGGCCTTGCTGGGCCCATTCGAAGACGGCCTGCACACTCCACCCGGGGCGGGGCCCGGTCGGCCGCATCTGTCGCTGCCAGCGGTCGAAACAGCCCGTCTCGTGGGCGGCACGCACGCGTGTGGCGATGGATTCGCGCGGATCCTCTGCCCACAGCCGCCACGGCCGTGGTTCGAAGGCGTCCCGGACGGTCGCCGCCAGTTCGGCGTCGCCCTCCGGATCGGCCGGGAACCGCGCGAGGACGGGTGCGGCGAGGGCGCGCAGGCCCGCGTCGTCGTCCCTGAGGGCCAGTTCGTCGAGGGCCCAGGCCCAGTTGGAGCCGTGGGCGGCGTACCTGCGCAGCAGTTCGAGCGCGTCCCGTCTGCCGTAGGAGGCGAGGTGCCCGAGGACGGCGAGGGCGAGGCCGGTGCGCGACTCGTCGGTGTCGAGGACGTCCTCGGCATCGAAGAGGTGGGCCTCGACCGCGTCCAGCTCGCCGTTCAGGTCGAGGTAGAGGCGGGCGTAGTAGAGGGAGCGGTTCTCCACCTGCCAGTCGTGGCGGGGATCGCGCAGCACGCAGTGGTTCAACGCCGTGAGCGCCTCGGGGCGCGGGGCGGTGAGCGCGTGCAGCGTGCCGTCGCCGCGGCCCCGCTGGAGCAGGCCGAGCAGCGTACCGCTGGGCGCTATGACCGGATCGAACATGGGAAACAGCCTCACATCAAGCGTCGACGCAACCGGGGACGTGTACTACCTGGCCGCGCGACAACACGTCGGAGTGCCCGCCGTTTCCTGCTTGCTGTAGACCATCTTCCTCTGCCTCTCGTCGGTGGCCCTTGCGGACCGCGTCACGGCCCGCGCGGTGCGGCAACACCTGCCCAGCCATCACGTCCGTGAACCACGTCGTCATGATGACCCGGCACTTCCGTCTGCCGCGACCGAAATTTCGGCGGCCCCGTTCCGCCTCCCCCGTTTTCGTTGTCGTTCCAGGTCGGACTGGTCGGCTCAGCGCTCGCCGAACAGTTCGAGCAATTCCGTCCGACCGAACATCCGGGCGGTGTCGACCGCCGAGGGGGTGCCGGCGGACGGGTCGGCGCCGCTCTCCAGGAGGGCCTTGATGACGTCCGTCTCGCCCTTGAACGCCGCTCCCGCGAGCGGGGTCTGCCCCCGGTCGTTCACCCGGTCGGCCTCGGCTCCGCGGGCGAGCAGCGCGCGTACCGCCTCGGAATGGCCGTGGTAGGCGGCGAGCATCACGAGCGAGTCACCGCGGTCGTTGGTGAGGTTGGCCGGAACGCCCGCGTCGACGTACGCCACGAGCGCCTCGGTCTGTCCCCGCCGGGCCAGATCGAAGATCTTGGTCGCCAGCTCCACGACCTCGGGGTCGGGGGCTTCGGTCATCGGCCGGACCGCCTCTCACGTCACACATCACGTCGGGTTCGTACGCCTGCGAGCGGTGCAGCCGTACGAGTGAATCGCCAGGGTACTGGCTCGCGCGGCACATGACCCGATGTGCCCGAGGTAAAGATCACCCAGACCTCGCTGAGCGCGACGGCCCAGCGACCGGGCCGGGGACCCCTCCGCCGAGCGGAGGAAATAGTCCGAATTTCACCCAGTTGCACCTTTTATCGTATGGATACATCCTGTGAGCCTGGAAGTACTCATGGTGACTGTCCCCGCGAACCAGGAGAACTCAAATGATCCTCTCGATCTCAGGCGTGGTCCTGCTCGGCATCGTCGTCTTCATCTTCCTCCGCAAGGACGGCCTGAAGGCGTCGCATGCGGTGGTCGCGATGCTGTTCGGCTTCTATCTGGCGAGCACGGCCATCGCCCCGAGCATCAAGGCAGGCGGCGAGAGCCTGGCGAGCCTCCTCGGCGGAATCAAGTTCTGACACCCCCAACTCCCCGTACGCATCCCGCCCGTACGCACTCTCTGGAGGCAGCAGTGGCCCGGCGCCCCCTCCCCCGCATTCTGAGCAACGGCAGCGCGCAGCTCGCCCGGAGCCGGGAGCTGGCCCGGACGGCGGCCGACAGTGCCACCGACGTCCTCCACCCGCTGATCACGATCACGCGCGGTCTGCGCCGGCTGGCAGCGGCCGGGCGGCGCAGAGTGACGGAGACCCCCAAGGAAAAGCGGGGGGCGCTGCTGTTCCTGGTGTCCTCCGTGCTCCTGGTCGTGGCGCTGCTGCCGTACGGACCGCTGTTCGCCGCCGTCACGCTGATGGCGGCTGCGGCCTGGAAAGGCCGGGACCACCCACCGGCGGCACCCGACGGACCCGACGAGTCGCAGACAGAACGCCTCAAGGCGCTCTACGAGGCCCTCGTGCCGTACTTCTCCACCGCCGAGGACCCCGAGCCGCTCTACGCCCACGGCGGCGCGTGGGACAAGGTCTTCCCCACCTACGCGTTCGACGACGGCGGCCGGGTCTCGCACCTGGTGGTCCGTTACCCGGCGTACTTCACCGACGGCGAGGCCGAGGCCCGCGCGCGGATCGAGCACCTGCTCGCGGCGAAGTCGGGCCGCGGCCGCGAATACCACTTCACGTGGGACGAGGAGGACAACCAGTTGACGGTCAGCGTGCTCCTCCCGCTGCCCGTCGACATCGCCGCCCAGCGTTTCGTCACCACTCCCGGCGAGACGGTCCTCGGCTTCACCGACCCCACTCAGGTCCGGCGCACGCTCCCCCTCACCTACGGCGAGCAGCGGCGGGACGTGCCCCCGGTGGTCTGGCGCACGGGCCTGCGCTCGACCGAGCCCCACCTGCTCGCCCTCGGCCAGCCGGGCAGCGGCACCTCGACACTGCTGCGGTCCATCGCCCTCCAGGCCCTCCAGCACGGCGACGTGGTGATCGTCGACGGCGGCGGCACGGGCGAGTACGCCTGCCTGACCGGCCGGGACGGCGTCCTGGCCGTCGAGTGCGGGCTCACCGGGGCACTGGCCAGCCTGGAGTGGGCCGCGACCGAGACCGAGCGCCGCCTCATCGCCGCCAACCGCGCCCATCAGGCTGGCCACCCGCCGCCCGACGACACCAAGCGTCCCCTGTGGATCCTCCTGGACCGCCCGACGGCGTTCACGCACCTGGCCGCCGCGGACGACCGCAAGGACCCGCAGTCCTTCCTCCAGGTCCCCCTGCGGCACGGCCGCCCGGCGAACGTGACGGTGGTGGTGGCCGACCAGCTCGACAGCGCCGACGCCCTGATCGACGCCGTACGGCAGCACACCCGCGCACGCGTGGTCCTCGGCCCGGCGACGGCCGACCAGGTCGAATCCGTCCTCGGCGCGCCCCCGCACACCACCCCCGTCGACCAGGTCCCACCCGGCCGCGGCTACGCCCGCCTGGGTACGGGCCCGGTCCACCGCCTCCAGGTCCCGGCCACACCCAACCCCTACGACGACGCCACCTCCGAGGCCCACCGCCAGGCGGTACTGGACCTCCTCCCGCCCCGTACGACACCGGCGGACGGGGAGACGGTGCCCGATCCGGACGCGACACAGGGGGAACCCGAGCCGGTCGAACCCGAGACGGAGCCGGTGCCGGAGTCCGGGCCGGTGGCACCCGAGCCCGTTCCGGTACTGACGGAACCGACGGAACGAAAGCCGGTACCAGAGTACTGACGAAACCCACGAAGACGTCCCAGCCGCGGTCAGCCGGGCCGACCGCGGCAGTCGCGGGCTACGCCACGAACGTACGCGGCGACTCGCCCGCTCCCACGCCCCCGTCCTGCACGATCCGCGCCGCCGCGGCCAGCCGCGCGGCCGCCTCTTCAGCCACCGCGCCTCCCACGGTGAACGGCAACCGCACATACCCCTCGAACGCCCCGTCCACCCCGAACCGCGGCCCGGACGGCACCCGCACGCCCACCCGCTCCCCGGCCTCCGCGAGCCGCGACCCGGACAGACCCCCCGTGCGCACCCACAGCGTCAGCCCACCCCGAGGCACCTCGAACTCCCACTCGGGCAACTTCCGCCGCACCGCCGCCACGATCTCGTCCCGGTTCTGCCGCGCCTGCTCACGCCGCACCTCCACGGCCTGCTCCCACCCGTCCGTGCC
This sequence comes from Streptomyces azureus, assembly GCF_001270025.1. NCBI lineage: Bacteria > Bacillati > Actinomycetota > Actinomycetes > Kitasatosporales > Streptomycetaceae > Streptomyces > Streptomyces azureus. Next base: position 48,682 of record NZ_DF968221.1, read on the forward strand.
GAACAGCCAGTTGACAGCCAGCTGCTCCAGCACCGGCGTACCGAGATCCGCGTACGCCCGCGCCGCGACGAGGCTGCGGATCACGTCCGGCGCGGCCCGCACCCAGCCGATGCGCATCCCGGCCCAGAAGGCCTTGCTCGCCGACCCCACGGTGATCACCGTCGACCCGGCCGGGTCGAAGGCACACACCGGCCGCGGCATCCGCACGTCCGGGTCGAGCCACAGCTCGGTCATCGTCTCGTCGGCTATCAGCACGGTCCCCGCGGACCTGGCCGCGTCGACCAGCCGCCGCCGCTGGTCCTCGTCGGCGAGCGCACCGGTCGGGTTGTGGAAGTCGGCGACGACGTAAGCGATCCGGGGCGCGGCGTCCCGCAGGACCTGCCGCCAGCGGTCCATGTCCCATCCGGCGAGCCCCTCGGCCATCGCGACGGGCACGAGCCGGGCCCCGGCCTCCCGCATCAGCTGAAGGATATTGGCGTACGAGGGCGACTCGACGGCGATGCGCTCGCCCCGCCCGGCGAACAGATGGCAGATCGCGTCGATCGCGCCCATCGCACCGGTCGTCACCATGATCTGCTCGGGCATGGTCGGGATCCCGCGCGCGGTGTAGCGCTCGGCGATCATCGACCGCAGCGCGGGCAGCCCGGCGGGATAGTCGCCGTGCGTGTGCGCGTAAGGCGGCAATTCCTCCAGCGCGCCCTGCACGGCCCGGGTGAGCCACGGCTCGGGAGCCGGAAGCGCCGCACAGCCCAGGTCGATCATCGAGCCGAGGGCCTCGGGCGGCAGGGGTTCCAGCCCACGCGCGGGCAGCGGGTTCCCGGCCGGTACGGCGGTCCAGCTGCCCGCACCGCGCCGGGACTCCAGGAAGCCCTCGCTGCGCAGCGCCTCGTACGCGGCGGCGACCGTCGTACGGCTGACGGACAGGGAGAGGGCGAGTTCCCGCTCGGCGGGCAGCCGGGCGGCCACCGGGACCCGCCCTTCGAGCACCAGCAGGCGGATGCCGTCGGCGAGCGCGCGGTAGGCGGGGGGCCGGCGCGTGCCGGGCCCCGCCGGGCGGTCCTGCTGGGAGTTGAGCAGCCGTGCGAGCTGCGCCGCACCCACGGCCGAGGTCCACTGCGCCATGAGAATCAGTCCACCTTCCCCGGATTGGCCATGGAGGGCCTCTCCATCCAAGCCACAGGGTGTCATGCAGCAGTCCACTACCAACAGGGGGGCACCTCATGTCCACGCAGCGGCGACTGGTCCGGCGACTGACACAGCTCTACGCCGGTCTCGCGCTGTACGGGGCGAGTTCGGCGCTGCTCGTCAGGTCGGGGCTCGGGCTGGAGCCCTGGAACGTGCTGCACCAGGGCCTCGCCGAGCGGACCGGTCTGTCGATCGGCGTCGTGCTGACCATCGTGGGCGCCGCTGTGCTGCTCGCATGGATCCCGCTGCGCCAGCGGCCGGGCCTGGGCACGATCTCCAACGTGCTGGTCATCGGCATGGCGATGGACGCGACACTCGCCCTGGTGCCCGACGCTCACGGCTGGACGCTCCGCGTGACGCTGATGGTCGCGGGGATCGTCCTGAACGGCGCGGCGACCGGCCTGTACATCGCGGCGCGCTTCGGCCCGGGCCCGCGCGACGGCCTGATGACGGGACTCCACCAGCGCACGGGCGTCTCGATCCGCCTGGTGCGCACGGTCATCGAGTTCACGGTCGTGGCGACCGGCTTCGCCCTGGGCGGCACCGTCGGCATCGGCACCCTCCTGTACGCGGTGGCGATCGGCCCGCTCGCCCAGCTCTTCCTGCGCGTGTTCGCCGTCCCCTCGGCATCCGGCGGCAGCACGGTCGTTGCCACCGGTCAACCCCGAGGAGCGATACTGCGTCCGTGACCCCGCGGATACGCCACCCCTATCTCGACCATCCCGGCCCGATCGCCTTCGCCCACCGGGGCGGGGCCGCGGACGGCCTGGAGAACACCGCGCGGCAGTTCCGGTGCGCCGTCGAGGCGGGTTACCGGTACATCGAGACCGACGTCCACGCCACCCGGGACGGCAGGCTCGTCGCCTTCCACGACGCGACTCTGGACCGGGTGACGGACGGCGCGGGCCGGATCGCCGACCTGCCGTGGCAGGAGGTACGCCACGCGCGCGTGGCGGGCGAGGAACCGGTGCCGCTCTTCGAGGAACTCCTGGAGACGTTCCCCGACGTGCGCTGGAACGTCGACGTCAAGGCGGAGGCCGCCCTGCTGCCCTTCCTCGACCTGGTCGGCCGGACGAACGCCTGGGACCGGATCTGCCTCGGCTCGTTCTCCGAGGCCCGCGTGGTGCGCGCCCAGCGGCTGGCCGGCCCGCGCCTGGCCACCTCGTACGGCACCCGGGGCGTGCTCAACCTGCGGCTGCGCTCCTGGGGGCTGCCGACGGCGGTTCGCCGCTCGGCGGTCGCCGCCCAGGTCCCCGAGATCCAGTCCGGCATCCAGGTCGTGGACCACCGCTTCCTCCGCGCCGCCCACGCGCGCGGCCTCCAGGTGCACGTATGGACCGTCAACGACCCCGAGAGCATGCACCGGCTTCTGGACCGCGGCGTGGATGGCATCATGACCGATCACATCGACACGTTGCGCAAGGTCATGGAGGACCGCGGCGTCTGGATCTGAGACCCCGGGCCCGGCGCCCCTGCGCGTTCACGGGGAAGCGAGGGCACGGGTGGGCACCGACACCGTGCGGACACCGTCGGCCGAGGATCTCAAACGCGAGCAGCGCGGCTGGTACTTCTACGACTGGGCGTGCTCCGTCTACTCGACGAGCGTGCTCACGGTGTTCCTCGGCCCGTATCTGACATCGGTCGCCGAGTCGGCAGCCGACGCCGACGGGTACGTCCACCCCCTCGGGATCCCGGTGCGCGCCGGGTCCTTCTTCGCGTACTCGGTGTCCTTGTCGGTGATCGTGGCCGTGCTGGCAATGCCGCTGGTGGGCGCCGCCGCCGACCGCACCGGCCGCAAGAAGCCCCTCCTCGCGGCCGCCGCGTACCTGGGGGCCACGGCCACGACGGCCATGTTCTTCCTGGACGGCGACCGCTACCTGCTCGGCGGGGCACTCCTGATCGTCGCCAACGCCGCGCAGTCCGTGGCGATGATGCTCTACAACTCCTACCTGCCGCAGATCGCCCCGCCCGAGCAACGGGACGCGGTCTCCTCCCGCGGCTGGGCCTTCGGTTACGCGGCGGGTTCGCTGGTCCTCGTCGCCAACCTGGTCCTCTACACAAAGCACGACGGCTTCGGCGTCTCCGAGAGCACGGCGGTCCGCATCTGCCTGGCGTCGGCCGGCCTGTGGTGGGGCGCGTTCGCCCTCATCCCGCTCCGGAGGCTGCGCGATCGCAGGTCCGCCACGCGGGAAGCGGCCCTGCCCGGCCTCCGGCAGCTCGCGGCGACCGTCCGCGACATGCGCCGCCACCCGCTGACCCTCGCCTTTCTGCTCGCGTACCTCGTCTACAACGACGGCATCCAGACGGTGATCTCCCAGGCCTCGGTCTACGGCTCCGAGGAACTCGGCCTCGGGCAGTCCACCCTGATCGGCGCAATCCTGCTCGTGCAGGTGCTGGCGGTGGCGGGCGCGCTGACGATGGGCCGGCTGGCCCGGGCCTACGGGGCCAAGCGCACGATCCTCGGCTCACTGGTCGCGTGGACGCTGACGCTGGCGGCCGGGTACTTCCTGCCGGCCGGGGCGCCGGTGTGGTTCTTCGTCCTGGCCGCCGGCATCGGCCTGGTCCTCGGCGGCAGCCAGGCGCTGTCCCGGTCCCTGTTCTCCCACCTCGTCCCGCCCGGCAAAGAGGCCGAATACTTCTCCGCGTACGAGATGAGCGACCGCGGAATGAGCTGGCTCGGGCCCCTGCTGTTCGGGCTCACCTATCAGCTGACCGGGAGCTACCGGGCCGCGATCATCTCGCTGGTGGGCTTCTTCGTCATCGGGTTCGTCCTGCTCGCGCGGGTTCCGGTGCGGCGTGCGATCGAAGAAGCGGGGAACCCGATTCCGGACAGGATTTAGCACTCGACACGAAAGGGCTGTAGTGTACGCGTTTGGCCTGCCAGGCGTACCGTTACTGCGCGTCAAAGATGCCGAAACGCTGGGTTACATCTGCTAGCAGATGTGACAAACCGGGCGCTGGTGGGTACAACAAGGGCGGCTACGACGGCGACGCATGACCCGGAACGGGACTCGGAACGGGAATCTTTACCGCCGACCGGACGTTGACCGGATGACGACGACAGCGACACCTGTCCTGTGGGCGACAAGCCCGGGAGGCACGATTCATGAGTGAGCGAGCTCTTCGCGGCACGCGCCTCGTGGTGACCAGCTACGAGACGGACCGCGGCATCGACCTGGCCCCGCGCCAGGCCGTGGAGTACGCATGCGAGAAGGGGCACCGGTTTGAGATGCCCTTCTCGGTCGAGGCGGAGATCCCGCCGGAGTGGGAGTGCAAGGTCTGCGGGGCCCAGGCACTCCTCGTGGACGGCGACGGCCCGGAAGAGAAGAAGGCCAAGCCCGCGCGTACGCATTGGGACATGCTGATGGAGCGGCGCACCCGTGAGGAACTCGAAGAGGTCCTCGAGGAGCGCCTGGCGGTTCTGCGCTCCGGTGCGATGAACATCGCGATTCATCCCCGAGACAGCCGCAAGTCGGCGTAAGTCCCTCCGGGGTCTGGCCGAAGTTACAGCGCGTCAAGGACCGCGGGCGCCGTACGTGAAGTACGGCGCCCGCGGTCCTTGACGTGTGCTCCTGCGACTACGCCGCCCTGCGGCCTCTGTCAGTGCTACTACGCCCCTATGGCTCTGTCAGTGCGCAGTGCGCAGTGCGCCCGGATGCCGGGACGGTCAGTGCGTCAGCGGCGGGCGCGGTTCCTGGGGTGAGCCGCCCGGCTCGTCCCTGATGACCTCGCCCTGGACGACCTTGCCGTCAGGGCGGTGCATACGGGCCTGCTGGAAGGCGCCGCCCAGGGTGCCCGGGTCGGCCTCGCGGATCTTGCGTTCGAAGGTGCGCTCGGCGGAGCGGCTCACGGCCTTCTGGACCGGGGGCAGCAGCAGGAGCAGACCCACCGCGTCCGACACCAGGCCGGGGATCATCAGCAGCAGTCCGCCCAGCATCATCAGGCCGTTGCCCTCGCTGTTCGGCCGGGCCGCCGCGGGCATAACGCCGCTCTGCTGCTGTTGCAGCGCCTCGGAGAGGTTGCGGAAGGCCCGCCGGCCGGCCCGCTTGATGACGACCGAGCCGAGGATGAAACCCGCCACCAGGACGAGGAAGACCACCAGCCCGCTCGACGCCCCCGCGACCAGAGTGAGCAGCCAGATCTCCAGCACGAGCCACGCGGCGATCCCCAACGGCAGGAACGTGCGCAGCCGGGAGCGCGGGGGCCGGGCGGGGTACCTGGGGGTCTGAGCGCCAGTCGTCATGCCTCCAGTGTGCCTGGACCCGGCTCAGCACGGGATAAGGCCACGATCAGCTGTTCCTGTGAGCGGCCGTCCCGCAAGGGGCTCGGTCGACGGCTACGGCTTCGACGGCTTGCCGCCGCGGCCCGTGACCTTGCCGACCCGCTCCCCCACACCCCACGCCGTGACCCGCCACAGAGCCTCGACGAGGATGTCGCGGCTCATCTTGGAGTCACCGAGTTCGCGCTCGACGAAGGTGATGGGCACCTCCACGACGTGGTAACCGGCCCTGACCGCGCGGCGGGCGAGGTCGACCTGGAAGCAGTAGCCCTGGGAGGCGACCTCGTCGAGGCCGAGGCCCTCCAGGGTCTCGCGGCGGAAAGCGCGGTAGCCGCCGGTGATGTCGCGCAGCGGCAGATCGAGCGCCAGCCGGGAGTAGAGGCTGCCGCCCCGGGAGATCACCTCGCGGGACTTCGGCCAGTTCACCACCCGGCCGCCGGGCACCCAGCGCGAGCCGAGCACCAGGTCGGCGCTCTTCAGCGCGGTCAGCAGACGGGGCAGTTCCTCGGGCTGGTGGGAGCCGTCGGCGTCCATCTCGACCAGCACGCCGTAGTCGCGCTCCAAGCCCCAGCGGAAGCCCGCGAGGTAGGCGGCGCCCAGGCCCTCCTTGCCCTTGCGGTGCAGCACGTGGACGTGGTCGTCGTCGACGGTCAGCTCGTCGGCCAGCTTGCCCGTGCCGTCCGGACTGTTGTCGTCGGCCACGAGTACGTGCGCCTCGGGGACGGCCTCGCGCACCCGGCCGACGATGCTCTTGATGTTCTCCGCCTCGTTGTAGGTCGGGATGATCACCAAGGCCGTGCCGAGCGGGCCGAACTTCCTCCCCTGGGCTCCTGCCGCGAGGGTTCCGTCGCCGTCGTTCACTGATGCCCCTTCATGTCCGTACGCAGGGGTCCACCATAGTGGGCCCGGCCTGCGATGACGTGACAGGACGTTCGAATGGTGGTGTCGAATCCGCAAGACGCGGGTAAGAATGCGCATTCCGGTGCGAACGTACGGCGGATGGGGGCCCGGTGCCCTTCGGGCCGACCTGGGATCCGCTGGCTGCGGATCGACCGAAAGCCGTTGTCTACTGAGCTCCCGGGCCCCACCCGGGTCACACCTCCCCGACCGGCCGGAACGCTGCCTCGGCGCCGCGCCGGCCTGAGCCTGGCTCCCAGTGGCGGTGCCCGGTGCGGCACACCGTCCCTGACCCGGCGGCGCTGCGGCGAGTGCGCGGACGTTCCCCGGTCGGGCGTCCGGTGGTGGACTCGGCCGAACCTACCGGCCCCCTGCGGCCGCCTGTCAACAGCCGTTTGACCTGCGCATATCCCAGCAGACCCCTGGTCGGTGCGGAGGATGCGCAGGTCGCGCGACGGGGGCGCGGCGCACGATCGCCTGCGCGCCACCCCCGTAGATCACTCGCCCGGCCGTACGAAGACCGTGCGTCCGCCCACCACGGTGCGCAGACAGACGGGCAGGTCGTGGCCAGGGGTCAGGTCAGGCAGGCCGGGGGTTCCGGAGCGCGGGTCCGTCGACCAGCGGGCGACCCGGTCGTCCGGGGCCTGGACCACGAGTTCGCCGGTGCGCCACACCGCGTAGTCGGCGGGCGCGCCCGGCGCCAGGATGCCCGCGTCGTCCCGCCCGACGGCCCGCCAGCCGCCGCGCGTGTGTGCCGTGAACGCGGCACGCACGGAGACGCGGTGCTCCGGCGTGCGGTGGAAGGCGGCGGCTCGCACCGTGCCCCAGGGGTCGAGGGGGGTGACGGGAGTGTCGGAACCGAAGGCGAGCGGCACACCGGCGCGCAGGAGCGCCGCGTAAGGGTTCATCCCACGCGCCCGCTCGCCCCCAAGCCGCTGCGCGTACATGCCGTTCTCGCCACCCCACAGGGCGTCGAAGGCGGGCTGGACCGAGGCCGTGAGACCGAGCTCGGCGAAGGCCCCGACGGTCTCGGGCGTGAGCATCTCGGCGTGCTCGACCCGGTGGCGGGCGGCCCGGACACGGGCGAGACCGACCTTCTCGGCGGCGGCCCGCACACCCTCGACCACGGAGTCGACCGCCGCGTCGCCGATGGCGTGGAAGCCGGCCTGAAGGCCCGCCTCGGTACAGGCCACGACGTGGGCGGCGACGGCGGCGGTGCCCAGATAGGCCCGGCCGGTGTGGTCGGCGTCGGCGTACGGCTGGTGCAGGCAGGCCGTGTGCGAGCCGAGGGAGCCGTCGACGAACAGGTCACCCGCGGCGCCGGCCGCGCCCAGCTCCCGGGCCTTGGTGACATCCTCCTCGGCCCAGTAGCCGACGACGCGCGGACCGGGCTCCTCGGCGGCGAGGCGCAGCAGGCCGGTGAAGTCGTCCTCGGAGGAGACCTCCGGACCGCCGCACTCGTGGATCGTGCCGATGCCGAGCGAGACGGCGTGCGCGAGGGCGGCGCGCTGGGCGTCGGTGCGCTGCCGAGGCGTCACGGCCGCGAACGCGGCGGCGCGGACGGCGTGGTGCGCGTCGGCGGTGAGCGGTCCGTCCTCGCGGGGGGCGTCGGGGACCAGGTCGAGCAGGGCCGTCGTGACGACCGCCGAGTGGACGTCGATCCGGCTGAGGTAGAGGGGCCGGTGGCCGGTGGCCTCGTCGAGTTCGGCTCGCGTCGGGGGACGGCCGCCGGGCCAGCGGGCAGTGTCCCAGCCGTGCCCGAGCAGCACACGGTCGTCAGGCCGGGCGGCGGCGAAGTCGCGTACGAGGGTGAGGGCGGCCTCCAGGGAGGGCGCGCCGGACAGGTCCAGGCCGGTGAGGGCGAGCCCGGTGGCCGTGGTGTGCACGTGCGCATCGGTGAAGGCCGGGGTGACCAACGCCCCATCGAGGTCGACCACCTCGTCCACACCGTCGGCGAAGGCATCAGCGGCCCCCTCGGACCCCACCCAGGCAACCTGCCCCCGCTCCACGACCATCGCGGTAGCGAACGGATCGGCAGGGCTGTGCACCTCTCCACGACGGAGCAGAACGGTCTTCGGCGGGGTACTGGACTCACTCATGGAGCACAGTCTCACAGGGCCGGGTCCAACGCCCTGAATCAGGGGCGCGGGGGCTGTATCGATCTGCGGCTCCGCCGCGTGGGCGCGATCAACGGACAACCCGCACCCGGCAACGCACGGCGGTCAGATCCGCGGCGGCCGCGCCTCGTACGGCGTGGACAGCACCACCGTCGTCCGCGTGGACACCCCCGCCAACGACCGCACCCGCGCGAGCAGTTCCTCCAGTTCGTGCGGCGTCGCGACCCGCACCTTGAGGATGTAGTTCTCGTCACCCGCGACGCTGTGGCACGCCTCGATCTCGGGCACGTCCGCGAGACGGTCCGCAATGTCGTCGGGCGCACTGGGGTCGAAGGGCTTGACCGAGATGAACGCGGTCATGGGCAGACCGACGGCCTCCGGGTCGACGACCGCGGCATAGCCGCGGATGACGCCACGCTGTTCCAGCCGTCGCACCCGCTGGTGCACGGCCGACGTGGACAGGCCCGTGGCCTTGCCCAGGTCGGTGTAGCTCATCCGCCCGTCCTCGACGAGCAGCTGCACGATCTGTCGGTCCAGCTCCTCCATGGCGCAAGAACCTACAGTGCGGTTGATCTCCTCGGATACCTGAGCGGCCCAGGCCATGGCCGGTTCGTGATCTGGCCGGCGGCGACTGTCAGCCGTCCGGGGGACAAACCCACCGCAGTGGGCACCTGCGCGCGGCATGTGATGAACGCCACAGGGCTCGAACAGTCTCCGTAATGTTCTCGTGATTACCGCCCAGGGGGGACGGGAAGTGCTTGCTGTGGTCGAGGCCGCAGTGCCTGATACGGCCCAGCCCGAGGGGGAGAACCCAATGCAGAGTCTTAAGCGCCCAGGTCGCACCGCACCCAAGCGGCAGCAGCTCGTCGTCGAGCCCGAGCCGGAGGGCGTCGAACCCGACACCTTCGACGACGAACTCGACGCCTACGACACCTTCGAGATGTTCCGGGTCGTCTGCCCGGACTGCGCACAGCCAATCGCCCTGCTGGCGGATGAGGAGGTTCTGCCGGAGCACGCGCTGTGCGCCTCGCCGTGGAACCCGTTCGGACTCACGGTCTGTGCCGGAACCGGCCGCAGGGCCGCGGACGCCCGCCCCGCGGACGAGTCCGTCGAACCCCAGGAGCAGGAGACCGCCCTGCTCTTGACGCTCCCTCGGGGACTCGACTGGCGGACCCAGCCCTTCTCGCACGTCGGCGGCCCGGGCTCACGCCCCATCAGGGTCCCCGTCATGCGCCGCCAAGCGGCCTGAGCGCGGGCCGTCTTCGCCCGCTCGCTCCATCCCAGTGACTGCCCCGCACCACGGCTCGCAGTCTGCCGTGGTGCGGGATCAGTGCGTCCGGGTCCTGGTCACCACGGACGCGAAACCGGGCACCTCAAGCACCACAACACCCCTGAACGCACGCCCGATTCCGCCCGCGGGTGACCTGTCCGGCCTCTTCTGCGTTGCCCTGGCATGACCCCCATCTCTTCAGCGACCGGGCGTCAACGCCTCCTGTTCGTCCCGCCGCCCGCAGAATCGGTTCGGCCGACCGCGCCGCGCTATCAGGACCCGCCGATCTACCTCGACCTGATGCGGGCCTGGGCCGAGCGCGGCCGCACTCTCCCGGGCCGGCACGACCCGGAGTGGATGCGGCTCGCGGCGCCGTGGCGGGGCCTCGACCAGTTCAGCGTCCCTCTGGACCCACGAGATGGCGGGCGATGACCATCCGCTGGATCTGGTTGGTGCCCTCGACGATCTGGAGCACCTTCGCCTCGCGCATGTAGCGCTCCGCCGGGAAGTCCGCTGTGTAGCCGTAGCCGCCGAGGATCTGCACGGCGTCGGTGGTGACCCGCATCGCCGTGTCGGTGCAGTGCAGCTTGGCCATGGCCGCCTGCATGGCGAACGGCCGGCCCGCGTCCCTCAGTCGCGCCGCCGCCAGGCAGAGCGCCCGGCCCGCCTCGATCTGCGTCGCCATGTCGGCGAGCATGAAGCGCAGCCCCTGGAAGTCGGCGATCGGCTTGCCGAACTGGCGCCTCTCGGTGGCATACGCCAGCGCCTCGCCGAGGGCCGCCTGCGCCACGCCGATCGCGCACGCCGCGATACCGAGCCGCCCCGAGTCGAGCGCGGACAGGGCGATCGCGAGGCCCTGCCCCTCCTCGCCGATACGCCGGTCGTCGGGGACACGTACCCCGTCGAAGTGGACCTGGGCGGTGGGCGAGCCCTTCATGCCCATCTTCTTCTCGGGGGGCGCGGCGCTGAGTCCCGGCGCGTCACCGGGCACCAGGAACGCGGTGATCCCGCGCGGGCCCTCCTCGCCGGTGCGCGCCATGACCGTGTAGAAGTCGGCGATCCCGCCGTGCGTGATCCAGGCCTTGGTGCCGGTGATCACCCAGGCGTCGCCGTCGCGCACCGCCTTGGTGCGCAGGGCGGCCGCGTCCGAGCCGGAGTGCGGCTCGGAGAGGCAGTAGGCGCCGAGCATGCCGCCGCCGAGCATCGCGGGCAGGTGCTCGACCTGCTGCTCCTTGGTGCCGTAGGCGGCGAGCGCGTAGGAGGCCAGGGAGTGCACGCTCACGCCGAGGCCGACGGTGAGGCGGGCCGCGGCGAGCTCTTCGAGGACCTGGAGGTAGACCTCGTAGGGCTGGTCTCCGCCGCCGTACTCGGAGTCGTACGGCAGACCGAGCAGGCCGGAGCGCGAGAGGAGGGTGAACAGCTCGCGCGGGAAGCGGCCGGCGTCCTCCTCCTCGGCCGCCTTCGGGACGATCTCCTGCTGCGCGATGTCGCGGACGAGCGAGATCAGGTCCCGGGCCTCCTCCGTGGGCAGTTGCCGGTCCACCGGCTGCGGGGCGCGGTCGGGCATGGCGACGCTCTCCTCCCTGTCGGGCACTGGCGGACGGGCCCGCGGGTGGGGGCGGCGCCGCCGGGTCGTTCTGGTGCCGGGCCGATGCTTGCAGTCCCGGGTCTCGGAAGCTGCTGACCAGCGGCTCTGCGCTGTGAGTATGCCCGATCGGAGGCAACCCGTCACCAGTTAACGACCGCTTACTTCAAGAAATACACGAGTACCCCCGGTGAGCGAAATTGGTCCGAACCATTGACCCGACTGGTCTAGTCCTCCTACTGTTTCCCACCACCGATTCACCGCGTTCATGCCAATCGGCGCGCGTTCCCCTCTCCCCGAGGAGACACCGGATGCACAACCCCCAGCGCTCCCGCTTCCGGGCGATCGTGTCGGCGGCCTGTTGTGCCGTTCTCGGCGCCGGCCTGCTCGCCGGCGCGGGCACCTCGACCGCGACGGCGGCGGCCTCGGCTCAGGAGGCCGCCGCCGGCACGAAGGCCGCCCCCCAGGCCAAGGCCGCCGACTCCAAGGTCGTCGGGTACTTCACCGAATGGGGTACCTACGACCGCAAGTACTACGTCAAGAACATCGAGACGTCCGGTTCGGCGGCCAGGCTCACGCACATCAACTACGCCTTCGGCAACGTCACCGGCGGCAAGTGCGCGATGGGTGACGCCTACGCCGCCACCGACCGGGCCTACACCGCCGCCGAGTCCGCCGACGGCAAGGCCGACACCTGGGACCAGCCGCTGCGCGGCAACTTCAACCAGCTGCGCGAGCTGAAGCGGAAGCACCCCGACCTCAAGGTCCTGTGGTCCTTCGGCGGCTGGACCTGGTCGGCCGGCTTCGGTGAGGCCGCGAAGAACCCGGCCGCGTTCGCCCAGTCCTGCTACGACCTGGTCGAGAACTCCAAGTGGGCCGACGTCTTCGACGGCATCGACATCGACTGGGAGTACCCGAACGCCTGCGGCGCCACCTGCGACACCAGCGGCAAGGCGGCCTTCAAGAACCTGATGCAGGCGCTGCGCGCCAAGTTCGGCCCGAAGAACCTGCTCACCGCGGCGATCACCGCCGACGCCACCCCGGGCGGCAAGATCGACGCGGCGGACTACGCGGGCGCCGCCCGGTACGTCGACTGGTACAACCCGATGACGTACGACTTCTTCGGCGCCTGGGACGCGGCCGGCCCGACGGCCCCGCACTCCCCGCTGACCTCGTACTCCGGCATACCGAAGGCGGACAACCACAGCTCGGCGACCATCGCGAAGCTCAAGGACCTCGGCATCCCCGCCTCGAAGCTGCTGCTCGGCATCGGCTTCTACGGCCGCGGCTGGACCGGCGTCACCCAGTCGGCGCCCGGCGGCACCGCGACCGGCCCGGCGGCGGGCACGTACGAGCAGGGCATCGACGACTACAAGGTGCTCAGGACCAGGTGCCCGGCGACGGGGACGGCGGCCGGGACGGCGTACGCCAAGTGCGGCAGCGACTGGTGGAGTTACGACACCCCGGCGACCATCGCGACCAAGATGAACTACAAGAACCAGCAGGGACTGGGCGGCACGTTCTTCTGGGAGCTGAGCGGCGACACGGCGAGCGGTGAGCTGATCAAGGCCATCAAGTAAGCGTGGGCGACCCGGGGCGGAGGGACCGTGACGGTCCCTGCGCCCCCGGCTCATGCGCCCTGGCGGGCGGTCTCCGGAGCCGGGTAGGCGGGGTCCAGGTCCTCGATCGCGCGCAGGGCGCCGCCGAGACCCTTCACCAGCAGCTCGCACATGGTCTCGCGGGGCAGTTCGGGGCGATCGATCCATTCGAGGGTGGTGCCCTCGACACCGCACACCCAGGCGAGCAGGCCCATGCGCGCCAGCGGGGTGATGTCGACGCGGCCGTACGCCCCCTCGGCGATGGTGGCGACGATGGCCGCGCGCACGCCGTCACGGATGGCGTGCACCTCGGTGTCGAAGCCGACGCCGCCGCTGACGATGGTGCGGTACGCGGCCTGGTTGTGCTCGGCGTAGCGCAGATAGCTGTCGATGGTGCGCTGGACCCGGTCGACCGGGGGCAGTTCGTGTCCGCTCGCCGCCAGGGTGACCAGGTCGGTGACCGAGTCCTGGATGATCGCCAGGTAGTAGCCGCGCTTGGACTGGAAGTAGTAGTAGATCAGCCCTTTGGCGACGTGCGCCTGCCGGGCGATGTCGTCCATCGACAGGGCATCGTAGGACGTGTCGGCGAACAACCTCCGCCCGATCGCGATGAGTTCGGCACGGCGCGCCAGCGAGCGCTCGGTGCCGCGGGCTCTCGGACGCACGGCAGACTCTTGACTGATATTCAATTTCGACCCTGGTTCCAACGGGCGGCGAGGCGGGACATCCGCAGTATGGCAGGCCGGAGGGCCGGGTCGTGGGTCAGGTCACAGCACGCCGCGTCCGGTCACAGCAGCCCGAGCTGGGTCACGAACATCGCGAGGACCACGACGAGGGTCCAGCCCGCGACGTGCTCGACGATCTTCGGGCCGTCGTCCTGAGGGCCGCCGGTGCGGACGCGGGCTGCGGTGGCTGAGTGCGCGGTCATGACTTCTCGCTGATTCGGTGATGCGGACGGACTTCCCCGGAGGGTCTGTTTACTTTGCCACCCGGAGCGGCTTGTGCGGCAGAGAGCTTGGTCACACGCGCACGCCCACGGCTGTCAGCGCCTTGCGCTGGGCCGCGTTCGGGCGTGCCGGGAAGTACAGGTAGCAGACGCCGCCGGTGCCGGAGACGACCTTGCCGGAGGCGTTGTACCGCTTGGTCCGCAGCCAGATGTTCTCCGTATGGCTGCGGATCGAGACGACTCCTGCGGCGATCCTCGGATCCGGGCCCGTAAGCCGTTTGACCTGCGTAACTTTGCCTAGCGTAGTGAAACTTAAGGAAACACTGGAGAGCGCAACCGTTTATCGGGGATCTCCCCGAGGGCTCCCCGCCGCCACGTCCTCCCCACGCACTCCCCAGGAATCCGCTCCGTGCCCGCGCTCTAGCTGGGGTTATTCGATCGCCAGGCGCCCCGGCGTGTAGGGCTGCCCCTTGCGGGCGGCGGCGCGCTGCCGACGCTCCTCCATGGCCATCACGCATTCACGGCAGGCCCGGACATCCTGAATGCCACCCGCGGCGGGGCGGATCGTTTTAACGTGCGCCGTCAGTACCTCCCCCTTGTCGGGATCACGGAAGCAGACCCCGGGCGCCCACTCGTAGAGGTCGAGGATCTGCTGGCGGTTCATCGTTTCTCCTAGGTCGGGCGGGCTGGGTGTGGGTGGGGGGTGTGGCCCTGGTTCCCGTGTTGCCCGACTGAATGCGCAGGTGGGGTGCGGTTCACTCGTTCAGGTGAACACATATTCGATTTCTGCACAGTACATCGAGCCCTGCGGCATGTGCCATGCGGCCGCAGGGCTGGTGTGCGGGGTGTGGCGCCCGCCCCGCAGGCCCTTCACGTCTGCTCTACGGGACCGAGGCGCTCATCCGTCGGTGCGTTCAAGATCACAGAAAGCCTGCTGTCACCAGGCTGACTAATGATCACGTCGGTCAGAGCGTTTGTCGAGTGCCCCGCGACCTCCCCGACGATGATGACTGGCTGCTACACGAGCGGCGCCGCATCGGCCGGCGGATCAGGGACGCGCGCTTAGACCACAACCTGACGCAGGAGCAGGTCTTCCTCGCCGTCCCGATGAACCGGAAGTTCTACCAGGAGATCGAGGCCGGGCAGGCTAACCCGTCGCTGGAGACGCTGCTGCGAATCTCGCGGGTCATCGGGGTGGCCATCTCCGACCTCCTTCGGTGAGCGGCGTTGGGCGGAGCGTCATCAGTGAACATCGGGGATGCGGCTGAATGGAAGCGGTCGCCGGGCATCTCTATGACCAAAATGAGCGCACCCTGTGTGAACAGGTAGCCGCTCGCACATACTCTGGCCTGCTCTTAGGCCCCCCTTCCCTGCCGGAGCTTCCCGCGGAGGCACCGGTGTCCGCAACGCGTGAGCGGCACGGCCGGCCCGGGTCCGGGGCGCAGGTCGTGGTTGCCGTCGCAGTGTCCGCATTCGCCGATCCGGCAGGGCCCGCAGACGCCGCTGTCGTCGTCTGGGCGGCCGTTCACAGCACGCCTCGCAGCCCGACTGGGGATTCGGCGGGGCAGACGTGGACGGGGCCTATGGTGCTGCCGCTGGGTGAGAGTCGGTCGCCGATGCGCAGCGGCTCGTGGTCTCGACTGCCGCAGGGGCAGGCGGGTTCGGGGGGTGTGGTCTGCTCGGCCGCTGGGTCTCTACCCTCGTCCATGTCGACGCTCCTTGCAGCTGTCGGCCATGCCCCGGGCCGGTGTGCCGCCGGTCGCGGGGGTCCTGCAATTTTCACGGTATACCGCGGTAGACCGCACTGTACTGCGGTCGCGCGGTGTACTGCGGGTATCTAGCGTCAACCGTGTGAGCGTTGATCTTGACCGGACTCGGCCGATCTGGAGACAGATCGCGGCCATCATCACTGGCCGCATCGAAGACGGCACCTACCCGGCCGGCTCCAAGGTTCCCTCCGTCGTGGACATCAGCACCGAGTTCGAGGTGGCGGCCAGCACCGCCCAGAAAGTGCTCCGCCACCTGAAGGACGAGGGCCTGGTGCGGGCCGAGGTCGGGCTGGGGACGTTCGTGCAGGAGAAGCCGAAGCCATAGCCCGCTGTCAGAGGGGAGCACTACCCTGATCGGCATGCCCACCTCTCCCCCGTCTTCGGGGTCCGCGCGCTCTGTCGAGGAGCTGAACGCGGCGATCCGTGCGCTGTTCTCGCACCGGGATGCGCGGCTGACGGATGAGCAGCGGGAGGAGTATCGGCGGCTGCTCGCCGAGCTGAGGCAGGTCGAGCGCGGGGACGTCACGACCGCCGCTTAAGATCCTGGCTCGTGAGCGACATCGAGTTCCCCGACGCCCTGATAGCCCTAGAGCGCGCCGCCTGGGAGGAGCACCAGGCCGGGCGGCTCACCGTCGCCACCGCCAACGCCGTGCAGGACGCCATCACCGCGCACGCTGAGGCAACCGGGCTGCCGCGGGTCGAGGTCGAGATGGCGCTCAAGCGGGCCGTGCGGCACGCGGAGACGGCCGACTAGAGTCGGATCACAGGCTGCCCTCGACCACGGCCCGGGTCGCCCCAACAATCCGCCCGAGCTTCACAGTCACACACTCCTCGTTGAGGCCGTCGACCGTAAGCACGGGATCGTTCGGCTGCACCCAGCCGAAGTGAGTGGTGGTGCGCACGCTGTCGCCGACCATCTCGGTCAGCTTGACCGTCGCCTCACCCTGGGGATTCCAGGAAATTTCGATCTCCTGCTCCGGAAAATCCGGTTCGAACGCCAAAGCCCCTCCCGGGTTGCAGCCCCGCCCTGGGTTCCACGCCGGGCGGGGCGCCAGCAACTCAGCAAACCCGACTTGATCGAAAGCGATGCAATGCCGGAGACCTCAGGCTACGCGCCGCCACTGACAACGGGACGGCGAGTCGACAGCACGTAAGTGCCCGCACCGAAGCCCTGCCGCGCGGCCCGCTGGGTATCCACCCGCAGCTTCGCGACGCTGTCCGCCATGGGCCGCAGGCACTCCAACTGGATCACTGGCGCGGGCGGGTAGTGCCGGTCGAGTTGCTTCAGCGCGCGCTCGGGGTTCGGGTACGGGCGGTACGACATGGGCGCCTCCTCGCGTCGCCGCCAGGATGGCAGACGGTCACGCCTCATCTGGCCACTCCGTCAACACGGCGCCGGTGTCCTCGTCGACGAGGGTGACGCGGGCGTCGGGCAGGGTGCCGTGCTCGCCGATCCACCGCGTGAACTTGGAGCGGGCCACGGGCTCGCTCCCCCACCAGCCGTGCATCACCGGACGGCCGGCGGAGGTGAGGGTGAGGTGGTAGCGCTCGGGGCTGTGGTTGCTGCTCACGGCGACCACCCTAGACTCGAACACATGAACGACATGCCGCCTGAGGAGCGTCTCACGAAGCTAACCGCTTTGGAGGAGTGGCTGGACTACCAGCTGCGCACCACCCGGGCGAAGATCCGCACGCTTGAGGCGGAGCTGGAGCGAGGACAGCGGCAGGCGCAGCGGGCGCGCGACGAAGCCCGGTGGAAACTAGAGCCGGCACGCGACAGACGCACCGTGCTGCACCGCGGCGGCTGCGGCATCTGGACGGGCGACCACGGATTCCTCACCCGTGACGAGGCACTGCTGGCACTGGGGGACGAGAGCCTGCACGTAGAAATGTGCCAGGCCTGCAACCCGGAGCCCGGCCTGCGGGGGACGTGACAGCGCCCGCCGAGACGGGGGATGCTCGGCGGGCGCTGCGGCCAGTGTGGCACGCCCTCCTGACAGGACGGCCGTCTTCCGCGTACCGTGGCCGCACCGATCTGGGGAGGCATCATGGACGACGACACGACCTGGGGCTAAGCCCCGGACAGCAGAACGCCCCCGCAGCCGACTGGCTGCGGGGGCATTGTCGTGGTCAGGATCGATTGTCGCGCGGGAGCAGCGGGTTGTTGCGGCGCCGGTCGGCCGGGCGGACGTAGGTGAGCACCTGTGTCGAGTTCTTGCTCCAGCGTCCGTGCTCGGCAATGAAGGGCACGGGGACGCCGCGCTCCGCGGCATCGGTCGGCGCCCCGGCTCGAAGGCCGTGCGCGGTCATCCGTTCCGCGTCCGTCAGCTTGGCGTCCTTGGCCAGTCGCTTCACGATCTCGTTCACCGTCTCGCCGGTCATGCCGGCGCCGACGTTGCCCCATACGTCGATACTCCGCAGGAGCCGACCCTCTGTAATGCCATGCTCGGCCAGCCCTTCAAGATAGGAGTTCACGATGGCCCGGGCGTCGATGTCCGGCGCGATGGCCCTGGGGATGTCGATGTCTTCTCCGTGGGCGCTGGTGTCGGTCTTCGACATGGGGATGAAGACGGTTACCCACTCGTCTGCGACCGTCAGCTGGTCGATGGTGACGGAGGCGAGCTCTGAGCGGCGGCCCATGAGTCCGTATCCCAGAACGAGAATGGTTGCGTCTCGTCGGCCGCTGAGGGAGCCGGTGTCGCACTGGGCCAGTAGGAGGCGCAGTACGTCGAGGGTCACGGGTTTGGCTCGCCGAGGGCGCCAGCCGTCGCGCGCGCGGTCCTGCCGGTGCACTTTGATCAGGTCTCGGGCGGCCCTGGAGTTGGGTTGCCCTTCGAAACCTGCACGGAAGTGCGCGGTTCGGACCGCAGAGAGGGCCTGGTCGAGGCTGGCTGGCGAGTACGGCTTGCCGGTCGCCTGGGACGTGGAGCGCATGAGGTATCCGATGAACTCGGCGATCGTCTCGGCGGTCATCGGCAGCGGAGTGCGCCCCTCTCGCTCGCACCAGGCGAGGGCCATGTTCCACCAGCGCGCGTAGGCGCGTTCCGTGTTGGCCGCAGTGGCGCGCTTGAGGTCTTCTGCGGTCTCGCCTGAGATGTGGCGGTCCCTGGCAGCTGACGGCTGTGCGGTCGGGACGAACTCCACTTCCACCGGTTCGAGTTCACTCGCCAAGTTCGGCTCCTTTATGGAAGTTTGTGTAGAACTAGCATACGCCCGACGGTCGTTGATATGTGTGGGTTATCGAGAGTGGTACGGCTTAACTCGGCGCCCAGACACAGCAGAACGCCCCCTCCCGAAGGAGGGGGCGTTACTCATTCGTCGTCGGCCGGCGGCATGGGGGGCGGTTCGCGAAACGGCCAGCGCGACAGATACAACGGCGTGCCGGGATCGTCTTCCGGGACTGGGGGCATGGGGCCTCCTACTTACTGGCCGGCGTCGTGGGCTTGGTCTTCCGTGGGGCTTTGATCCAGCGCTGTACGGCGGCGACGGTGGCCGGGTCGAGGCTGGCGACGGCCCGGGCGGCGGCCTGGTCGTCGGCCGCCGTCTCGACCCCGGCCTCCATGAGGGCAGCGGACAGGAGCGCAGCCTCCTTCTCGTCGACCGGGTCCGGGGTAGGCGCTGGCGCGGACGCGGGTACGGGCTGGGGTTCGGCCTCCCCCAACTGCACGAGCGACCGCATGTCCGCTGCCGTGTCGTCCCGGCGCGGCTGAAGCGGGATCGGGTCGGACATGCGGCCTCCTACGGGTATTGGCGGCGGTACGGGTCCACGCCGGCGGCGAGCGGTCCGGGCACGTCGGGTCCGGGTTCCTCTCCGCCGGTCTGGCGGCAGGTGTAGTGGCTGGAGCCGTCGCCGTCCGGAGTGCAGGTGTAGGTGGCGCCCCGGTACTCGAATGTCCAGCTCGATGGCGCGGGTCCTGCGGGGCCTTGTTCGCCGCGCTCGCCCTGCGGTCCGGGCGGTCCAGCAGGGCCTGCCTCTCCCTGTGGGCCTGCCGGTCCAGCTGGCCCGGCTTCGCCGTTGGCGCCTGGGCTTCCGGCCGGTCCCGGTTCTCCGGGGGTGCCCGGGGCTCCGGTCGCCGAGGTGCCGTCTGCTCCGTCGTCTCCGTCGCGACCGGGCTTCCCTGGCGACCCGCTCGGGCCGGGTGCACCTGACGGGCCCGGTTGTCCAGGCTCGCCGGGCTCCCCCTGCTGGCCTGGCGGCCCGGTCACCGAAGCGCCTGGCTCCCCCCGTGAGCCGGACGGGCCGGCCACCGGAGTGCCGCCGAGGCGCTGCACCTGGTTGGCAAGGGCGTCGCGGGCGGCTCGCTCGTATCGCAGTTGCTGTGCTTGGTCGACGACGAGCACGACGAGCACGGCGAACAGGGTAAGCGCGAGGAGGGCGGTGAGGCCGATGAGCCATTCGGCGCGCGGCAGCCGGAGCGTGCGGCGCTTGTGGAGGCCGGTCACTTCGCCACCACCGCCCAGATTGCGACAGCCGCCGACATGAGCGCCAGCAGCACCGGGATCACCGCTTGGTAGAGGCGCTTTTGCCTCTCCTGCTCGCGCCGATCCCGCTCCGCCAGCTGGTACGCCTCGAAGGCGTTCTCCAGCGCGTCACGCGCGTCCGCGACCTTCTGGACGTCCTGGCTGATGGCGGTGATGCGCTGGTCGGTGTAGGCGGACTGGAGCGTGTAGACCTCGGTGGAAACCACCTTGTCGAGGCGGGCGTTGATGCCCTGCCCCATGGCCTGGATCTCCTGGCGCAGGGCAGCGACCGCGCGCCCGAGTTCGCCGACGCTCAGCTCGTCGGGCACGTGCTACTCCTGTCAGACGCCCCGCGGACCGGCGGGCGCGGACGGGCTAGAGGGGGTCACCTGCACTCGGGTCAGCAGGGTGAGCAGGGCCAGCACGAAGGTGTTGATGGCGCCGACGGTGCCCTGGCTGACCTCGTAACCGAACGCGGCGACGGCAGTGGCGCCGGCCGCGACGATCGCGGTGAACGCCTGAGGCGCGATCGGCCGTGTCATCGCGGCGGCGATACCGCCGAGGATCGCGGAGACCAGGGCAACGATGACACCAGCCTGCTCGGCGGTCAGGCTCGTCACGCCGAGGCTGACGACGAGACCGAGCACCGCAGACAGGGTGTTTAGTACGACGACCGGCTCTCTGCCGAAGATGCGCATGGTCAGGACTCCTTCGTGATGGCGGCCCGCAGCTGGGCGACCTCGGTTCGCAGTGCCTTGAGTTCGGTGAGGATGGCGACGGTGTTCTCGGCGGACTTGCGGGAGTGCGCGTAGCCGGAGCCAAGCGCCACGTCCACGGGGATCTGTCGGTCTTGGAGCCCCTTGTCGTTGGGCCAGTACTTGGGGATCCAGTCGCCGAGCTTGATGTGGTCGCTGAGCTTCATCTCTGCCTCCGTCGAGGGCTTGGGTGCGGCCGGGGTCGGGGCGGCGGGCCGTGGCGCGCCGGCCTTGATCCAGGCGTAGATGACGTCGCCGGGGCAGCTGGTGGCGTAGCCGTCGCGGTGGCCGCCGATCCACGTCCCGGCGGGGCCCTTCTCGCGGCAGTACTCGATGGCGTCGCGGGCGCCGTTGAGCTGGTCGTTCGTGGGCTTGGTCAGGCCGGAGGAGCCGGCCATGAGGAGCACCGCGTAGTCCTGCTCGTTGAGCGTGGTGTTGCCGTTCGCCGAGTTGCGGCGGTGCAGGCCGCGGCCTTCGTACACGTAGCCGTGGGTGCAGACGACGAAGCTGTAGCCGATGTCGGACCAGCCGTTGCCGTCCATGTGCTGGGCCTGGATCTGTCGGACGTAGTCGTCGCACTTGTCGTGCGGCCTGTCCGCGTAGGCGGTGCCGAGGTAGTGGAGCTTCACGCCGCGACGGGGGCGGCTGTACGGGGTGGCGCCGTTGGGCATGCGGTAGGCGCGGGCGCCCCACTGGGATCTGGGGATGAGCTTCACGCGTCCCCCTTTCTGGGCGGGTTAGAGGCTGACGGTGACGCCGTTGAAGCCGATCCACGGAGGTTTCGTTGTGCTGCTGAACCCGAACACCTCGAGGTAGCCGTCCACCCTGACGTCGAGCTTGAGGGCGATGCGGTCACTGGAGACGTCGGAGCAGGGGATCAGCACGGTCCGCAGCGTCGACGGCCGCACGGCGCTGGGGAGGGCAGTGTTGTTGACGACGTAGCTGCCCGTCGGTGACGTCGGGTACGAGGATCGGCCGAGCGCCCCGCGGAACTGCAGGGACTCCTCGCCGGAGATGTTGAGGAGCCGGTACTGGAAGGCGCCGTTGTTGTTGCCGTTCTGCGTCCAGGGCGACTCGGGCGTGATGGTCGTCCACGAGGAGCGGCCCACGGATACGGCTACCCAGGTGCTGCCGTCCCACAGGTCGAGGCGGTTGACGTCCTGCAGCCACGTCAGCATGCCCTCGACCGGGCCCGAGGCTCCGGCGAGCGTCGCGCCGCGGGTAATGGCGGAGGAGAAGCGCAGGATGCTGCGCTGGGCGATCGCATTGACGATGTCCTTCGCCAGCTTCGATGCGTCGGGGGCGTCGGTGAGGGAGGCGATGTTGATGCCTTGCCCGTAGTCGTCCGGTGTGGGCACGCGCCCCTCCTAGATGGTGTAGCTGAGGCCGTCGAGGGACACCCACGTCGGCAAGTTCGTGGACTGGAAGGTGCGCAGCGCCCCGGCCGCGGTGATTTCCAGACGGCACACGGCGGGCATCGCCCCGGCGTCGCGGGCGACCGCCCACGCCACGGCGACGCCCGGGCGGATGGCGGTCGGGATGGTGGCCAGGGTGTCGCCGTCAGGGATCGTGCCGGAGGTGGGTCCGATGCGGCCCCGCATCCAGATGCGGCGACCTTCGCGCATCCAGCTGGCGGTATAGCCGTGGCCGGGGTTGGTGTATCCGGCCGCCAGGGCGAGCGTGGTCCATCCGCTGACGGTGGCGAGGGTGCCCATCGCCAGCCAGTTGCCGCTGCTGGACTGGTCGATGCGGATGACGTCGCCGACGGCCGGCAGGGTGTAAGTGTCGATGCAGCGAATGTCGTCGATCCCGTCGGCGTCGACGGTGCCGTTCGGGTTCACGGCGGTGACAGTGGCGAGGCGCCAGTCGGAGCCACGCACGGCCGGGCTGTTGGCGCCCGCGCGGACCGCTTCGGTGGCCTGGAAGTCGGCGTATTCGCGGGCATGGGCGAAGAGGCTCTTGTCGCTCACGCGTCCTCCTTCGCCGAGATCGTCGAGATCGGGAAGTCGCCACCCAGGTCGAGCGGCACGGAGAAGCTCGCGACCTGGTGGAGCTCGCGGCTGCCGTCCTCGTGCGTCACGCGGATGACGTCGCCGGGCTCGAGCGCAGGGTTCGGCAGGGCGGAGATGTCCCCGCTCGCGTTCGGCGCCCGGGCGGCGGCCAGCTTCAGGTTCGCGGCCTGCGCGCAGGCGTTGGTCGTGGTGAGCGTCGACGAGCTGTAGAACATCGGCCTGCGGCCATACGGGCCCGACCAGTAGGTGGGGCTCGTCGGGTCGGTGTCGACGGCCAGGTAGGAGACCGGCGGGACGTTCTCAGAGGTGTTCTCGCCGCGCGCGAGCACGCCGTTGTAGACGCCGTCGCTACTCATGGCCCGGTTGCCGGAGATGTAGACGCCACCCTCGGTGGCCTCGACCGCCCACACGGGGGTGGTCGTGAGCAGGTCTGGAAGCGTGGAGATGACGAAGACTCCGTCGGCGTTGGCGTACACCTCGGCGCCGGCCGCCGCCGCGACCTCCTGCGCGCCGGCCCACGGATCCGCTTCCACGTCGAAGACGCGGGAGCCGATGGGCTGGTCGACGATCAGGCTGATGACGTCGGCGGTGGGGATGCTGCGCTGGATGAGTGCGGCGACCGCACCGGCGACGGTCCCGGACACCTTGAACGGCGCGGTGAATTTGTCGTCGGCGACGACCGCCTCAAGGCCCTTGCCCTGCAAGGTGACGGGCCCTTCGGTGACGTCTCCGTCGACGGAGTCCAGCCGGAACACGCCGAGCGGCACGAGTTCGGTGTCGTTGGGGTTGCCGTACTCCACCCCGCGGGAGATCCGCAGCTTGGCCCCGTAGGTGGCGAGCTGGTCGGCGGGGGTGCGCGGGATGAGGGACGGGTCGGCGACGGTGACGGTGCACGTGCGGCGGATCGCCTGCGCCCGGTCGACGGTGACGCTGCCCCCGACATGCTCCAGGTCGATGACGCGGCCGTCGGTGAGGAACAGCTTGACCTCGGTGAGCGGCCGGTGGTCCTCGGCGAGCCGCGGCAGGAACCGGGCGCTGACGGGGTACATCGATCACCTCATTCGCCGGTCGAGGAGCACGTCTTCCCAGGTGGCGTACACGTCTTGCAGGTCCACCCAGGTCGTGAACTCGGTGAGCACGTCCTGCCAGGTGCGGCCGGCGGCGCCGTTGACGCCGAGGTTGACGGGCATGTCGGCTTCGGTGAGCGGCAGCGTCCAGGCCCGCCACTGCTCCTGTGCGAGCGCACCGACCCGGGCTTCGGTGACCTGGGCGACGTTGACGTACATGTCGGCCACACCCATCCCCGGGGCGGCCTGCCAGAGCAGGGTGTTGCCGGAGTCGAGCAGCAGGTGCAGGGCTGCCCGCTCCTCGTCCGAGCGGGTCCAGATGGCGAGTTCCCCTTCGAGGCCCTGCCGTTTGCCGCTCAGGACCACCTTGTTGCGGCGCCCCCGGACGATGAAGGCGGCCTGTTCGATGGGGCGCTGCCAGTCCGGTGCACGCTGCACCACGACCAAACAGTTGCGCTGCGGATTGCCCGGGTCCTTTAGCCAGGCCGTGTTGAGGTCGGCCAGGTCCAGCGTGAGGGCTCCCGAGGAGCGGGTGCCGTGGACGACACCGCTCGGGTTGTAGATCGTCATCGCGTAGTAGTACTGCACCCCGAGCGGCGCTTCGTGGTCCTCGATGACGAGCAGGTCGGAGGTGACGGGCTGCCGGTCGATGAGGCCGGATGGTCCGCGCACGAGGGTGCGGGTTCCGTCCGCGGCGACACGCTGCACGGTGATCGTGTAGTCGTCGAGGGGCAGTTCACGCAGCGTCAGCGTGGCGTAACCGCCATCGGAGTGCTCCTCGACCGCGGTCTGCGGCAGCACTTCCCACAGCACGACCTGGTCAACGTGCAGCACGCTGGCCGTGGCGGCTGCGGTGACCACCAGCTCGATCGCGGCCTGTGTCGCTCCGGCGGGGGCTGTGCTGTCGGACGGTAGGACGTACCAGGCGCTGCCCGGCAGACCGTAGGAGACGCCGCCACTGGCGCCCAGGTCGTTGCCGGCGGCGTCGTACCAATGAGGCCGCACCACTACCGTCGCCCAGGTGCCAGCAGCCGGGTGGGCGAGGATCTGCGCTCTCCAGCTCACGCCCCCGGTGACCGGGAATTTCGCGGAGCGGATCGTCGAGGCGCTGGCGGTCGACGAGGTGATGGCCAGCGAGTAGGCGCCCTCGAAGTAGCTGCTGCCCCACGGGCTGGTGCGGGCGAGCGTTGCCACGCCGCTGGCCACGGTCCATCCGGCGACGCCCTGCTCGAACGAGCCGTCCGCATACGGGACGACGGTGCCGGCCTGCAGTTCGGGTGCGACGCCGATGACGATGGTCTCCAGCCGCAGTACCTGCCCCGCCGACGCGCCGTCCAGGCCCGCGGCGAGGGAGCAGGTGGCTGCGTTGGCGGGCGCCGTGTCGGAGACGCGCTGCCGGTACATGCCGGTCGCCGGGGTCGGCGGCGCCAGCACCGAGCGGGTGGCCTGGATCTGGTTGCCATTGGTGTCGTAGAACCTGAGCTCGATCCAGGCGACGGAGGCGACCGTGGGCGGCTGCATGTAGGCGTAGGCCAGATACTCCTGGCCCGGCGTGACCGCAGGCCGCTCCACGGACAGGATGGAGGCGTTACCCGCGGCCACCGCGGTCATCGCCAGCGTCTGCCCGCCCGCGGTGTAGTTGGTGACCGCCCAGTTCACGACCGGCACCTGCCGGGTGATGGACGCGTTGACGACCGGCGTCCAGCCGGAGGCGTCGACCTCGCTGCTCTCGGTGTTGAAGGGCAGCAGGTTGCCGAGGGTCCGGATGGGTGCGCCGAGGTAGATGTTCTCCCAGAAGTGGGAGACATTCGCCGCCGTCTCGGTGGACGACAGCACCACTTGCGCACGCGTTGCCGCGCCCGGGGCCACTCCTGCTACGGAGACGCGGTGCCATCCCGAGGAGGACGCCATCGTCGGCACCGACCAGGTGGTGTTGACTTCCCAGCCGACACTGTTGAGCCACCGGATCCCGATCCGTTCCGGCACCACGCCCGCTGTGTCGGCGAACGTGTAGTAGACGGTGCCTGCCGTCACGGGATAGCTGGAGACGGTGCGGGCTTGCATCTCCCCCGCCGCCACCGACTTCACAGCCAGGCAGCCACCGCCGCCCGTCCTCCCTCCAACGCCCATGTTGATCGTGCAGTTGAGCTTGGACGTCCAGCCCGACGTGTTCGGGTCGATGGTCTCCGTCGTAGCCGACAACAGGTTCCCGGGGATCGCCATCAGGCCCTCCTCCCACCACGGCCGGCAGCCATCACCAGACGATCCCGCTCCATGACCACCTGCTGCGCCTCGCCACGCACCCGACCAAGGAACTCGCCGGAGTCGAGGTAGAGGTCGCCCTCGAATTTGGCTGGGCCCCCAGATCCTTGGCGTGCCGCCAGGGAGGTGAGAGCGTTCGCCTGCGCTGCCGTGAAGACCGGCTCGGGCCGGCCGGTGCCGTTGTAGGCGAGGTTCATGCCGGGCTGCAGGTAGCCGCCGCTGTCGTAGCTGCCGGGTTTGAAGCCGTACCAGTCGGTGAACAGCGGGCTGTTGTAGCCGCGAGCCCGCGGGCCGACGACGACTCCCTCGCCACCCCTGGACTCGACCTTGGTCTTGCCCAGGGTGCCGGCCGTGTGGCCGACGCCGGCGTTCGTGATGCCGATGCGAAACGGGCTGTTGCCGTTCTTCACCCACCCGGGAGGCGCCGTGCGGCCGGAGAAGGCGCCCGTCGCCCAGCGGCGACGGTTCGGCTTCTGGCCCCGGATGACGTTCTCGATGGCGCCCATGAACCCAGAGCAGTCGAACCCCTTCGGCCCGACCCCGCCCCAGATGTACGGCTTGTCGGCCTGAGCCTTCGCCCACCGGAGCGCCGCCTGAATCTTCGGCCCGCCGATGCCGCCAGCGCCCCGCTTGTCGGCCTCCTTGCTGTAGCCGAACAGCGTGTCCAGGATTTTCGTCGGGATGCGGCGGACCAGGCGCCCGATGCCCGTGTCCATGCCAGGGAACGATGCGAGCAGCGGGTCGACGACATTCTTGACGCCCGCGCGGGCCGACGCCTCCAGCGTGTCCTTCAACCAGCTGGCGGCCTCCTTCACCTTGTTCCACACCGCCGAGCCAGCACCCGCCACAGACGCAGCCTTCGACTTGATCCACCCGAAGATGCCGCCGTCGGCGAACCGCTGCACCACGCCGCCGCCCGCGTAGCGCAGGGAGGTGTCGGTCGGGGTGTTCGGGTTACCGCCGAGCATCGGCGCCAGGGCCTCCTTGACGCCCTGGGCGCCCCGCGATCGGGCGATGCGGTTGAAGTAGCCGACGAACCCGGAGCCGACCGCGCGGGTGAACTCCGGCCGCATGATGGCCTCGCCACCCGACAGCTCAAGCTGGCCACCGGTCGGGGACACGAAGCGGTGCACGTCCCGGCCCGGGGTGTAGCCGGGCATGATGCCGCCAGAGGCGAACGTGAATCTGTCCAGCTTCGGCGCCCCGAATGCGCTCGCGACCTTGTTCCAGACGCCGCGGATGCCGTTGTTGTAGACGACGTCCACGACGTACTGGACGGGCTCGCGCGCCACCCCCTTCAGCTTGTCCCATGCGATCTTGATGGCCTTGCGTGCCGACTCGAAGGCGTCACCGACACTCTTCACCGCCGACTTGATCGCGTTGAAGGCGGGCCGCAGCCCCTTGGTCCAAGCGATGGTGGCCACGGACACAATGCCGTCCCAGGCAGGCTTCAGCGCGTTCTTCCACAGCCACATGCCCTGCTGGCCGACTGCCTGCATGCCCTCGCGGATGGCCCTGAAAATGGGCCGCAGGACGTTGCTCCACAGCCATCTGGCGCCGGCCTCGATACCGGCCCAGGCGGGCTTGATGGCGTTGTTCCACAGCCACTTCGCCTTGTCGCCGATCCACTGGAAGGCCGGACGGAAGGCGTTGTTCCACAACCACATGGCGATCGCGCCGATGGCCTCAAAGGCCGGTTTGATCGCGTTGGACCACAGCCACATGGCGATGGCTCCGACCAGCTTGATCACGGCATAGATCGGCAGGAACACGATCGTGACGAGCGCCGTGAGGAGGATCCTCCCAACGAGGACGATGCCATCGAACGCGGGCTTTATGGCGTTCGACCACAGCCACATCGCCCAGCGGCCGACCGTCTGCAGGCCGCTCCAGATGGCCGTGAATACCGGCTTGAGAGCGTTGTTCCACAGCCATAGGGCGGCGACTTGGATCGCCGACCACACCGCTTGTACGGCGGTGCGGAACCACTCGAAGCGCCGGTACAGGTAGATGACGGCGAGCACCACAGCGCCGATCGCGAGGACGATCCAGCCCCAAGGGCCCGCCATCGAGATCAGGTTGAAGGCGGCCATGGCGCCGTTCACGATCAGCATGGTCCCTGCCCAGAGGCGTGTCACCACGAACAGGCCCCACATGGCGATGACCAGCTCGGGCACGTTCGTCGCCAGCGAGCTGATGCCCTCCGCCATCAGGCCGAGCACCTTGAGCAGCGGACCCGAGACGGGTTCGAGCGCCCGCCCGATGTCGATGAACGCTGTGGCGATCTTGCCAAGCGCTTCGGCGAGGAGCGGACCGTGCTTCGACGAGTACGCGAGGAACCGCTCGAACTCCGGGCTCCCCTTCAAACTGGTCCCCCAGGTCGCGAACCGCCTGGTGATCGTTTGCATGCGCTCCGAGATGGAGTCCATGTGAGGCAGGAAGGCGCTGATCACGCCCGTCATGCCCTTGAAGATGTTGCCGAAGCTGACGCCGAGCCCTGTGATCGCGGGCTTGATGGAGCCCTCCAGGTCGGCCTTGAACTCCTTCCACCAGGGGGACTTGAAGCCTGCGCTCGCCCGGTCCTGTAGACCCTTGATGGCGTCTGCGGCCTCCTTCACGAACGGCGTCAACCCCGGCAGAGAGTTCTTCAGGCCCTCGAGAGCCCGCGTGAAGATGGGCATCACCGCGGGCTGCAAGGCGCGGGACCAGTCCGAGAACGCGCTCTTCAGGTCGAGGAGCGCGTTGAACGTTTCCCGTGCCGCCGGAGTGAGCTTCGCCAACTCCTGCTGGTACTTGGCCTGCGCGATGGCAGCCTGATCCACACCCCCGGCCGCCGAAAGCGACGCGGAGGCTATCTGACGCTGGGCTGATGCGATCGAATCCGCAGCCGACTGTTGCGCCTCGGCCAGTTGCTCCTGGGCGCGGGCTACCGAGCGGGCCCCCTCCTCCTGGGTGAGGGCGACGTTCCGCTGCGCCTCCGCCACCTCATG
Source organism: Streptomyces azureus (assembly GCF_001270025.1). Lineage (NCBI taxonomy): Bacteria > Bacillati > Actinomycetota > Actinomycetes > Kitasatosporales > Streptomycetaceae > Streptomyces > Streptomyces azureus. The sequence goes on from NZ_DF968221.1 coordinate 77,875, forward strand.
CTGGGCCTCGACCTGCTGGCGGGCAGCATCCTGGCGGGCTTGGGTGAGCTCACGCTGCTGGTCGGCGATCGCTTCATCGGTCTGCCGAACACGCTCCTGCGCGTCCTGCACCGTCTTAGAGCCCTCGACGCCTGCCTTGTTCGCCGCCGCCGTCTCCTGCTTCAGCCGGGCCGTCTCCCGCTTCTGGTCTTCAAGCCCTTGCTTTGCCCGGTCGTACCGGAGTTGCGCGCGTTCCAGCTCGTCTGCGGTTGCTGCTGAACCCTTCGCCCTCACGGCGTTGAGTTCCCGCTCGGCGTCCTCCACATCGAGGACGGCTTGCCGCTGGTCCAGCTGGGCACCTGCGAGCCTGCTGTTGAGGTCCTCCAGCTCCCGTGCCGCCGTCCGCCGCGCGGCCGTCAGGTCCTCCTGAGCCTGACGTGCGTCCCGCTGGGCGTCCGCCAGGGATTCCTCGGCGCGGCTGACCTGCTCGGCGGCCTGACGCTGCCGGTCTGCGGCCTGCTGCACGGCGTCGGCCAACTGCTGCTTGGCCCGCCGGTTCGCCTCCGATGCGGAGCGCACCGCGTCGGCGACACCCTGCTCGGCCTGCCGGATCTGGCGTGCCGCGTTGCGGTGCGCGGACGCGAGGGACTGCTGTGCAGACGCCATCTGCAGCGACCGCTGCGCCGCCTGCGAGGAGGCCTGGCCGCCCTTCAGCGTGGCGGTGGTGGCCGCGTCCTGGGCTGCCTTCTGCGCCTGCATGACCTTGCTCATTTGGACGAACGCCGGCACAGCCACGAGTGCGATGGACCCGATACCCGCAGCCGCGGCGGTGGCTGCTGCGGCGATCGCGCCGAGGCCGGCTGCGACCACCGGCAGGGCCGGGATGATCGCCGGGCCGAACAGAATGGCCGCCTGGTACAGCATCCGCATGTTCGCCGTCGCCGAGTGGGTGTCGACATCGATGTTGGCGGTCTGACCGTCCAGGCGGTTCACCTGTGCCTGGATCGCGGCCAGGGTCGTGGCGGCACTCGCCGCGTCAACGCGGATCGCCACATCAGCGTCCGATGCAGACAGCCTCTGCAGACGCTGCTGCAGGTGGTTGATCGCCGCGACGGCGTCAGCGGAGCTGATGTCGATGCCGATCCGGGCATCCTGAAGCGCCTGAAGCTGGCGGCGGATGTTGTAGATCTCCCGCTGGGCGTCCGTGCTGTTGGCGTGCAGCCGGACTTCCGGCAGGTTTCGCAGCGCCGTCTCAAGGGTGGTGCGCAGCGAGCGGGCGAAGGTGCTGCCAGTGGCCTGGCCCTGCCGGGCGGCCGGGGCTTGTGCGGTCCGGCCGCCGGTGGTGACGCCGTTGCGGATGGCCTGAGCGACCTGCGTGGAAATGTGCCGGCCGATGATGCGGCCGACCTCGTCCCCGACCTGGTCCGCCGCGGGGATCAGGCTGCGCTGCAACTGCGCGCGGATTCCCCGCGTGTTGGGGACGACGTCGACCTCGACGGAACCAACGCTGATGGCGGCCACGGCACCTCCCCCCGTGGCGCTACTCGGCGCCCCCCTGGATGAGTTTGAGCAACGTGTCCGCGCTCTTCTCGGTCAGCTTCGCCTTCGCCTTGCGCGGCTTCGTGCCAGGCCGGCGGATCGGCTCAGGCGGATCCGGGCGTTGCGACTTCTTCTCGATGTTCACGGTCCACAGCGCCCACTCCATGTGGGCCACCCGGTCCGCTACGACCGCGACGAGCTGCTCCAGCTGAGACCAACGGGCCTTCTCCGGCTCGCCTTTCTCGCCCTGCTTGGCGAGGTCATCGGGGTCCATGGCGTTGCGCAGCGCCGTCCACGTGGCCGACTCGGGCGGTAGGTGCTGGATGAGGATCCGCAAACGCCGCCACGACATGCGCCCGCGGTGAACGTCGAGAACATCGACGCCCCGTTCCAGCAGGTCAGCCTCTACCGCTTCCGCGTGCTGCGTGAGGACCTCGAAGGTCCACTGGATTTCCCCAGGGCCTCACCGCTGATGCGGCTGACGTCGGCGACGAACTTGCCGAAGCCGTCCATGGTCGGATCGAGCTCCTCGTAGATCTCGAAGTCGTCGGGGTGGAGGTTGGTCTCCATGAAGGTGTCGACGTCGCCGGAGTTGAGGGCGCGGATCGTCGAGGCGCGCCACCGTCCGGAGGGCACGCAGCGGACGTCCTTGGTGACGCCATCGTGCCCGGCGAGCGGGACGGTGACGTACTCCTGCTCGTCGGCCTCGGCTTCCTGGGCGCGAGCGGCTTCGATCTGGTCTTTGGTGGCGGGCATGGCGCGGGCCTCCTTCGTTCAGGGCGCGGGCAAGGGGAAGGTGGACGGGCCGGGCCCGCGCCAGGGTGGCGGCCCGTCCACCAGCTCAGGACCCGGTGTAGGCCTCGGTCTCCGGGACGCGGTCGAAGTGGTAGACCGTGTTGCCGGCGGTGTCCGGGTAGGCGGTGATCGTCCACTCGAAGCCGGCGATCTCGTCCTGCTTGTGGGTGACGTCCGAGCGCTCCGTGATTTCACCCTCGGGCACGTAGAAGCCGCGTTGGAAGTTGTCGCCGTCGAGGACGACGAACCAGAACGCCCTGCGGTCCGGCACGGGGGATGCGGTCTCGGCGAACGTGGTCAGGCCCGACGTCGGGGCCAGGTCGGCGCTGTCGATGCGGTACTGCAGCGACTGCACCGTGGTACGGCCGGTCTCCCACACCGTCAGCCCGAACGTGCGCAGCGAACTGGTGATGGTGGTGCGGATCGGGGCGGTGTAGCCCCAGGGGGTGAAGGACTGGGTGTCCTCCTCGAACCCCTGCACCAGGCCGTCGTCGCTGATGGCGCCGAGCGGCAGCCACGGCGACGCCGGCTGAATGGCCGGGTCTCCGGGCGAGGTGCTACCGAGGGGTGCGACCCAGCCGCCGCCGTTCGCGCCGACTTCCAGAAGGTCCGCCGCGCGGGTGATCGAAACCATGAAGGGTCTCCAGACATGCGAAGACCCCGCGGCAGGCGGGGTCGGGAAACAGGGTCCGGCGCGGGCCCAGCCGGTCAGGAGACCGGGTGACTGTAGATCTCGTAGACCGCCCCGACACGGCGGAGCGATGTGTTCTCGTAGGGGCGGACGCCAGGCGCGCTGATCGTGCCCACCCGGCTGACCACAGCCGCGTCCGTCGAGGTGCCACGCAGCTCGACGAGTAGCAGACCGCGGATGGTCGCCGACAGGGCGATCGCCTCTGCGCGCGTCGCGGCGTACACGTCGATGTCGATGAAGGCCCGGTCGAGCCGGATCCCGTCATCACCGCCTGAGGGGATCCGCTGAACCTGCACCGTGGGCAGTTCGTTGAGGAGGTTGTTGTCCGTCTCGTCGCGGACGACGACGCCCGGGTCGAGGCGGGCGCGAAGCCACACGATGACCTCCAACTCGACATCGACCGAGCCGACGGTGGCCATCAGTCACCGCCCGAGGCGGCTGCGGCCCGCAGCAGCACGTGATGGGCCGGGACCCGCTCGGTGCCGTACTCCACCCAGCGGGCGTAGTAGGTCGGATTGCGCACGTAGGCGACGGCCCGGTCACGGCGACGGCCACCGCGCTTCGTGCTCGACACCTCCCATGCCCCCTTGTACTGACCAGGGTGGGGATCCCGAGCGGAGCCGACCGGGGACAGGGTCACGGCAGTGGCCTTGATGTCCTCCGCCCGGCGCACCAGTTCACCACGGATCATCTCCGACCGCAGCAGCTGGCCCACGCCCTTGCGCTTCATCTTGAATCGCGCAGCCATGACGCCTCCTAGCCCGTGACCCGGTCCGCGGCGAACTGCACGACCCCGCGCAGCCCGGTGAAGGGATTGCAGCCCCAGTCGCCGGGCTCGCCCGTGATCTCACAAGTGACGCCGCGGATGCGAGCCTTGTCCGTGGTGTGGATGACTGTCCCGGCAGGGGCGTACACCGTCCAGCCGACGATGACAGTGTCCCTGCCCTGCTGCTCCGAGCCGCCCACCGCTGGGGTCTGCTCGCGCGGCGCGACGACGCAGCCGGGGACATCGAACGACTCATCCGGGCCGGGTAGCGGCTGCCCGCGCGGATCCCGCCCGGGCGAGGGGCCGGTGCGCACGATCCGCACCGTCTCCCCGAACGGATACGGGGCGGGCATCTACACCCACCCCCAGCCCGGCTCGTACTCCAGCGGCGGGCCATAGCCGTCGTCGACCGGGTAAGTCGGCGACGGATCCGCTGTAGCCGGAGTCGGATCCACAGTGAACGCGCCGCCTCGGCCGGCCGCGCTCTTCAGGGCGGCCTTGTCGGCCCGTGTCAGATACAGGCCGCCCGAGCCGGACGGGCGCTGCACCGACATGGGGCCGATCGTCTCGTAGGAAACCTGCTGCGGATTGACGTAGGCCCGGCCGGCGGCCGACAGGACCACTGCCGTGGCCTGGTTGGGAAGCGGCTTGACTACGGTCTCGCACAGAGCCACAGCCTGCTCGATCAGCAGATCCGCGCGAGGGCCGTCGATTTCCATCATTCCCAGGTACAGGCCGAGCTGCTCCGCTGTCGGTGCCACGAACGCCACAGCGACCTCCTAGGCCAGGGCCTCCACGGCGTCACACCAGGCGGCCAGTTCAGCGGTCGGATCCAGCTCGGCGCTGCGGGCCTTGGCCCGCTTCGACGCCAGCCGGTACTCGGCAGGCGCCGACAGCTTCCGAAGCACCGCCTCGTAGCCCGCCACGTCGTTGCGGTCGACGAACACCCCGGCCTCGCCGAGCGACTCGCACAGCCCCGGGGTGGGGTGGGCCACGACGGGGATGCCGGAGGCGAGCGCCTCACAACCGGCGCGGCCCCACGACTCGTAGGAGGACGGCATCAGCAGCACCTTCGTGCGGCCGTACACCTTCTCCCTCATGTCCTCGCCGCGGACGTGCTCGACTATCTCGACGTTCGGCAGATCGGGGAGGATCTGGTCGCCGTAGGCGCCGCGGACGGCGATGAACTGCTGGTCCGACATACGGCGGGCCAGCTTCTCCAGAACCCGGCCGCCCTTCTCCGGATTGCAGTTGACCAGCGTGATCGCCTTGCCCGGCTTCGTCGCGTATTCGTCGGCGAACACCGGTGGACGCACGATCAGCGACTGCTCGGGGTGGACGGACTTCGGGTACTCGGCGAAGAACAACTCCGCCTCCCGCTCCATCCAGCGGCTGTTGTAGACCGCCAGCTTGGTGCCGCCGGCCGCCATGTCGCGGAACGTGGGCCGGTGGGTGTTGTGGCAGAGGACCACCACCGGCTTGTTGTAGCCGCGGGCCAGGGCGGTCGTGTGGGGCACGCACTCCAGGTGCGAGATGAGGACATTCGCCTTGCGGACCGCCGTGGGGAAGTCGAGCCTCGCTTCCAGCGGCACCACGCGGATGCCCCGGTACTCGTAGACCTTGCTGGCCTTGCCGTACCGGGACAGCCACACCGACACGTCGTGCCCGCGCTCCACCAGGGGCCGCAGCATGGACACGAGCATGTGCTCGGCGCCCGCGTTGTGCTCCGGCGGCATCGCATGCACCCGGGCCACGATGCTGAGCGCGGTCCCGCCCGGCGCGGAAGCCGGGACCGCCCCCATCAGGAACCGCTCGGCGTGCCGGTGAACTTCACGAACGCCTCGGCGTCGCCCAGAACGAAGCCGTAGTACGCCTCCGCCAGGAGCAGCACCAGGTTCTCCTGGAAGGCGCTGTGCACGCCGCCGTCCTCGTCGATGTACGTCGCCTCACGCGACAGCTTCACCGAGATGTCCATGCCCACGCCGTAGGCGGCCTGCGAGAAGTCACCGCCGATGGCGCGCAGCCCCGAATCCGCAGAGGTGGACTGGCGGCGCAGCTTGCCCGACACGCTGCGGGAGTAGGCGATCGGCTCGCCGATCAGCTCACCCTGCAGGGCTGCACCCGTGCCAGCGCCGGGCTGGCGGGTCGCCACGAACAGCGGCTCGCCCGTGGTGGAGGTGGCGGCCAGAAGCTTCGGCTTCAGCCGGTTGTCGGCGACGGTACCGGTGTAGTCCCAGTCGTCGTCGATGATCTCCTCCATGCCGGCGACGAAGTCACCCCAGATACCGCCCTGGTTCTGCGCCGTCGTCCCCAGCGACACCGCCTTCGAGGTGGCCGCGAAGTAGTCGGCGAAGGGACCGGTGCCGCCCTTCATGTTCTTGCCGTGGATCGTGGCCATGTCGAAAGCCCGCGCGAACGCCGTCGGGAGATCCCTCTGGAGCTGCGTCCACAGGCCGGCCGCGTTGGACTGGGCGACCTCCATCGACACCGGGATGAGTACGGCGATCTTCTTGCCGCTCATCTGCTTGACCTCGACACCGCCCGAGCTCAGCGGCTTGCGACCACCCTCAGACACCCAGTCCGCAGTCGGCACATCGAGCGGTACCGGGACCGCGGTGTTCGCCGTCATCGACAGCGGCACCCGCCGGGCCAGGCTCATGACCGCGGAGCCCTCGATTGACTTCTCGAAGATGGGGCCGACCAGCGTCTCCGGAAGGAAGATCGGGTCGATGGTGGACAGCTTGATGGGATTCGTCGCCATCGGGGGCTACCTTTCTCAGTGGCCCCGTGCGAGGCCCTGGGTCATGAAGTCGGCGAACACAGCCGCCGGATCGTTGGGGGTTCGGTTGCCGTTGCCCGAAGAGCCCTGCGTGCGGTCTGCCTTCGGCGCCCGCGGCGAGGTGTCGGCCGGCTTGGCGAGGTGCGGCTTGCGCTTCAGCAAGTCCTTCAGGTCCTGCCGGATGGCTGCCGTGTCGACGTCGCCGTCGTCGTCCACATAGGAGGTGAGGTCGAGGAACGCGTGCGCGTCCTCCGGGTCGGCGAACTCCGCCGCCGCCAGGGCCTTCACCTCGGACCGGACCGCGCGCTGCCGGAACTGCTGGATACGTTGCTCGGCAGAGGTGAGCTGCTCGGTGAGCCGCTCCTGCTCCGACTTGTTCGCGTCCTCCAGCTCCTGCGCCTTCTGTGCGAGAGGCTTGGCCTCCTGGTACTTCGTGCGCCAGCCAGCGGACTCCTTGCGGAGTTTCTCGATCTCCTTGCGGGCCTTGGCGGGGTCCGCCCACGGATCCGCCGGGTCCTGCTCCGCCTCCGGGGCGGCCTCGGACTGCTGCGGCTCCGTCTCGACCTGCTCGGCCGTCTCCTCGTTCTCGGGCATGGCTAGTTGGCCCTCCAGGGGCTGAGAAAGGCCGCCACCAGGGCAGCCGAAGGGGGTTGGTCAGTTGGAGCCCGGCAGCGGGTTGCTGTCGTGCTCGGCGAGCGCCCGCCTGAACAGGCGCAGCTGGTCACCGGAGTGGCCCTGCGCGAACTCGCGGTAGATGCGCTCCCACTCACGGGCGTGCTGAGACAGCTCGAACCGCTGCCCCTTGAATACCGGGACCACGCCGCAGTGACAGCCGTCGTGCGCCCGGAAATCTGCTGTTTCCTGTTCGTACACCGCGCCACGCGAGGCGAGCATCTTGCAGAAAGCGCACGCCCCGCGAGCCGCCGATCGCGCCCACGCGGTGGCCTGCCGGTCCTGCCGCACCGCCTCCCGGACAGTGCCGCGACCCGTATCAACCACCAACTTCTGCGCGACCTGCTCGGCCTTCTTCTCCGCCTGCGTAAGGCGGACATCCATCGGCTGCAGCTGGGCCGGCGTCGCCTCCTCCGGGTCCCGCGGCCACAAATCCTTCGTCGCCCACCGCAGCGAGGCCTCCGTCTGCTCCGGCGGAGGCGGATCCGCGACCGGCACCGTGAACGACCCTGGCACGCCGGCCGCTTCCCGCTGCGCATCGTAGAAGTCCGCCGCCAAAGCAGCCGAGGTCCGCGCGTACTGGGCGATGACCGTGTTCATCGCCGTCAGCCAGTCCGGGACGCTCTCCCGCAGCCGCGACGGCAGGATCAGCCGCCGCAGACCGCGTACATCCCGCACAAGAAGCATCGTCAGCCCAACCTGCGCCGCCCGATAGCGGCGAGCCTCATCGCCGTTATCCGAGACCGTCGTCGCCACCAGTCACCTCTGCTGCGGCGGGCGGCTCGTCACCCTCGCTCATCGCGGCGAGCCGGTCCATGAGCTGGCGGCTGGCGGCCGTGTTGGCGCTACGGCGACGCTCGGCGGCTACCCGGCGGCGCTGATCCTCGCTCAGCCCGGCCATCTCCAATACGACATCACCGTCAGCCGGCAGGATGCCCGCATGAACGAGCTTCACCGCGGCGTCGGCCTGGGCCGCCACCGTCGGCGTTGCCGGGTTGCGCCACACGCACTCGATGCGGCGCGACTTATCCGGCGGCTCCCCATCGCGGAACCACAGCGCCAGCCTCATCGCGTCCCGGTGCGTCGCCGAGAAGCGGCGGATGCGCCGCTCCGCCTTCTTGATCTGCCCGTTGTCGGCAAAGCGGATCGCGTCAGCGCTCGCCGGGTTGTCGCTGGTGTAGCCGAGAACGTGAGGGGCCACCGACAACTGCGACGCCATGATGCGGGCGTAGAGGTCGATGATTTTCGTCTGGCCGGACGGATCGTGGGCGGCGAACTGCCCCACCGTGGGCACTTCCCCGTTCTCGTCCCGCTCCAGCGCCAACACTCGGCCGATGTACGTCTCCCAGGCCGACTTGGCGTTGCCCTCCGCGTCCTGGAAGGCGCTCTCCGACACCCCCAGGATGTAGCGCTGCGGCGCCTGGAAGAACTCGGCGCCGACCTCGATACCCATCAGCCGCCGGCAAGCCGCATCCGTGATCGACATGACCTCAGGCGTGATCTCCGACTTACCGATGCGGTCCGCGGTGCGCTGCCGGTTCGCCATCCGCAGCACCGGCACCATGCCCAGGTTGTGGATGTCCCGGTCGAAGACCTCCCAGCCGCCATCCACCTCGGCCGCGTACACCGTCTGATCCGGCAGATACAGGGTCGCGATACGCACCCCGTCCTCGACCGACTCCCGCAGAGCAGCCGTCGCCAGACGCAGCCGGGCATCCCAGAACATCGTCATGTCCAGCGGCGACTCGAACGTGATCAGTGGTGGATCGCCCGCCTCGCCCGAGCCGACCGACACGTACTCGCGGCCGTAGGTCAGGGCGTCCAAGTGGGCCAACGACGCTTCGTCGTACAGGTCGTTCGACTCGGCGATCTCCTCCAGATCGGACGGGTCCGTTCCGTCCGCCCAGCGGAACGCCTCCAGGTCGAGGCGCTGCTCCAGCGACTCGACACCGATGCGCGGCCAGCCGATCACCGTGTGCAGGCCCTTGAGCTGCGGCGGAATCGAGATCCCGAGGTCGCGAACGAGTTGCTCGCCGTTGAAATAGGCGTCGAGCAGCTCCAGCTTGAACCGCTGCGACAGCAGGTCCGAGCGCAGCGCCGTCAGCAGTTGCGCCTCGTCGCCCGACAGCGACAGGAGCGGCAGCTCGGGGATGGTCGCAGTCATCGAAGCACCACCACCCGTCCCTTGCCTGGCGTGCCGCGCTTCGCCCACGCCGTCGAGTTCAACATCATCCGGCGCAGCATCCGCGCCCCGATCGCACACACCGCCAGGTCGATCTTGCGGGCCGACTCGCGATGCTCCTTACCGACCGTGTAGCCCCACTGATTCGTGCGGCGCCGGGCATTCGCCACGTGCTGGCGCAGCATCCGATGCCCGTCATGGAACAGTTGCCGCTCCAGCACGTCCCGGTAGAAGCGGTCCACAGCTTCCGTGAACGCCTGCTGGCGGCGCCGGTCACGCATGTCCCACAGCACCGCGTGCCGGTTCGCGCCGCCCGTCACCGCCTTCAGCTTCAGCTTCTTGCCGTAGCGCTGCGCCCACGCGTCGATGTAGCCGTCCCAGTAGCGTTCGCCGTCCGCGTCGTCGTGACCGGCGCCCGGGTCGGCGAAGAACGCGATCGGCCGGTAGTCCGCGAACACCTGGTCCACCGTCCCGTCGACCTCCTCGCGCGGCACCCGCCACGGCACGTCCTGCGGCCAGTTCGCCGGCCGCTGCCACACGCCCAGCGCGGTGACGAAGCCGTCCGACATGCGGCAGGCCGCCAGGCCGGTCGCGTCGTCGCTCTTGGAGCCGTCGAAGAACAGGACGATCTCGTCGCCCGGCCGAAGACCCGCATCCTCGCGGCGACAGGCATCCCACTCATACGGCGCCAGGAAGGCGTCCTCCGCGGCGACGATCTGGTTGAACCAGAAGCGCCGGGACCGGCTGGGCGGATTGCGGACATCAAGGATCGACGCCTTCAGCCGCTCAATGTCCAGCCAGATCGAATCCCCGCGGACGGCCCGCAGAGTCGGGACGATCCACTCCTCGGTCAACTTCGCCTCGGCCGGAGCCTCCAGGCTGTCGTAGAACAGGCCCGTGTCCACCACCCGGCCGGCCTCAGCCGACTCGAACGCCTCCCGGGTGCGCTCGGCGACACTGTCCTCGCCGGGTTCGTAGGCGTTGGTGTTCGCCAAGGTCCTCGACTGGCCGTCCGCGCTCTTGGTGGCGTTGCGCTCGATCACGGCGGCCATTTCGTGGCCCTGGTTCGACTCCAGCCAGTGGTGCGTCTCCCCCAGATTGACGGCCGTCGGCCGCCCACCCTCCAAGGCCCTCGGAGACGAGGTGACCGCCTCGATGCGAGCCCGGCCCTTGTCGGCGTAGATGATCTCCTTGCCGAGGTCGATGCGGTACTCCTCGATCGCCCGCTTCGACAGGATCGACGGGAACAGCGTCATCGTGTTCCGCGTCTGATCCTGCGACACCGCCGCGATCTGCACCCACGCCGCCGGATGCTGAACCCCCAGCGGTTGCCCCGCCGGAACGCCCCACTCGTTACCCTCGTCGGCGACCTGGCCGAAGCGGCACGGGCCGACAAACTCGAACGCCGACCAGGTAGCGATCAGGGGGTCTTTGCCCCAGCCCTTCAGCCGCTGGATCACGCCATCCCGCCACAGGAACCGGTTCGTCACAGGATCCATCGCGTACCACCACAGCGTCAGCCGAGCCTGCTCGGCGGTATACCGCCAGGGCGCCCCGACGTAGTGCTGCAGGTACGTCGCCGTCCACGCCAGACAGTGCCAGCCCAGCGTGTACTCGGGCAGGATGAACCGCCCGTCCGGGCCACGCTTCCACGTCGGCCCGATTGTGAACGGCTCGACGACCTCCGGAACAGCCTCGTCAGCCACCTGCGAGGTCACGGTATGCGTCCAGCGGCTTCACCGACGCCAGCTGCGGCCCGGCTGGCTTCCGCTCCAGCTCGATCCGCGCCCGACGCCGGTCCCCCTCGGTCGTCAGAAGGCGGGCCATGACGCTGTCCAGCGCGCTGACGTACTGACCGTTTGGCGGCCGGTCCGACGACAGGCCGCGCGACATCAGCTCCGCGGCGTACCGAGCCATCGCCCAGTCCGACGGCTGATAGAAGACGGCCTGACCGGACTCCTGCAGAGACAGATACCAGTCCGTGGCGATCGGATGCCACAGCGGATCCGGGTCCGGCAGATCCGGCAGATCCAGCGGCGGCCCAGACGGGGCTTGCGCCAGCTTCGGCCCGTCGTCCTTGTTGCGACGACGACGCGCTTCCGAGCGCTCCGGTATGGGTCCACGAGTGCCCATGACGACCTCCAGGGTCAGGCACGCCACCAGGGCGCGCGGGGCAGATGCCTTGCGCCGGCCGCGCCAGCCACCCGGGCAGGCGCAGTCACGGCGTGTGATCAGATCGGGAGGGGCCTAGGAAACCCGTACAGACAGTCAGGTGCTATACGGCCCCGATCCGGAAAGATCATGGGAGGGGGATCTCCCCCCAGGTGATCATGAGTAATGATCACGCACACCAGCGCTCGAACTCGATCTTGCGAGTCTCCAGGGCTGCGTTGGCGAGACCTCGCGCTTGATCATCCGTCGACGAGTCGGCAATGACCTTGAGCACGTCGACGAGAAGCTGGTCCTCGCGCATGTGTGCATCTTCGGGGTCGTCGGCCGCATCGGCTATGGCCTGCACACGCTGCCGCACTTGGGAGACCTCCATGCCTACCTCCCTCGTGCCCCTCGGGTGGCCGGCTGCCTACCGCCTGCGCCTACCGACGTTGGCCCTGCTCCCCGTGTACACGCCTGTCGCCCTGCGGTGCAGGAGCTGGCAGTAGCCCTTGGCCCTGGCTCCCATGTACTTGTGCAGTTGGCGTGTGCACCTGGTCCAGTCGCCGGGTGTGCCCCACCTGATGCGTGCTGCGCCTGGTCCTGTGCTCCAGTACCTGCGCAGTGTGGATGCGTTGCCTCGTCCCTTGCTTGCCACAGTGGATCACTCCTCTTGCGGCGCGGGCTCCTGTACGTCTACCCGTTGGATGGACGCGCCTTGCCCGCTGGGGATGGCGAGGCAGACACCCTTGGCGTCTTCGAGTACGGCCCAGCCGGCGTCGAAGCGGAGGGTGAGGTCGGGGTCTTCGACGAGGACGTCGTCCCTGCGCTGGTCCCGGGGGTGGACGATGAGATAGCGGGGCACGGGGTTTCACCTCAGCCCGGGATGTTGTTCGGGGGGCCGTGTTCGTCCTGGCCGGGGGTTGTTGCGCTGAGCGTCGTTGCCTTCACGGCTGGACTTGTGGTCGTGGCAGGGGCCGCAGACGCCTTGGAGTCCTTGCTCGCTGTGGTCGTCGGCCTTGGCCACGATGTGGTCGCAGTGGGTCGACGGCCGCACGCCGCACAGGGTGCAGATGGGGTTGCGTTCGAGGATGCGGGCCCGGATCTTCGCCCAGCCGGACGGCAGCCGGGCCTTGCGGTCCGAGCCTTGCCAGCCGCCGCTCATCGCTGCGTCTGCTCGCCGTTGGTCGCCTTGTCGTGGGCGGCGCGCACGTCCTGGTCGCCGAGCTTGAGGTTGATCTCGTTGCCCGGCTCATGAGGGAGGTAGGCGCTCGCGTCGTTGGCGGGGATGTCGATGGTCTCTTCGAAGACGAGGACTGCGCGGGCGCCGATCCTCTCGGCTATCCCAGCGAACTGGTCGACGGGCTCGGGCTGGTCGGGGCCGAGGATGTAGCGCTGCGGCTCGTACTGGTCGACGACGAGCACGAACGGCGGCCGCTCGTCTCCGGCGCCTTCGGGAAGTTCGAGGATCTGCAAGCGGGCCATCAGACGGTCACCTGCCCAACGGGTAGAAGCGGCGGGTGTAGTTCTCGCCCTTCCAGGAGATGGTCTCGCCGTCGGGCGAGGCGAAGACTTCCGGGCCGAGCACGGTGACGTCGCCATCCTGGTAGGGGTAGGTGGTGGCCGCCTTGTCGATGGCGACGATGCTCAGGATGTTGCCAATCGGGATGTACGCGATGGCCGCCCCGTCCTCGGCAGTTGCGAGGTACTGGATCTTGTCGGCGTCGTAGCTGATCGCGGCGGCTTCGATGGTCTCATCGTCGCCGTTGAGGTACCTGACGTGGTAGCGGGGCATGGCGCGGGCTCCGTGAGGTTAGGGCTGTTCGATGAGGTGCCAGACGAGTTGTCCGCCGGGCGCGATGGTGGTGCCTCGGTAGTGGGTGCCGTCGGGGATGGGCTGTCCGGTGCCGAAGACGCGGTAGCGCCGAGCGGGGAGGTCTTCGCGCTGCCACGCCCAGAACTCGACGGTCCATGGGTCCCGGCAGTCGACGTGCAGCGGGGTGCTACATCCGGCGATCTCGTGCCACCGGTCATCGACGGGGACCTCGTAGCGGAAGATCTGGCCGGTCACGTCCGCGACCACCACCACACGCCGAGCGTCTCGCCCCGCATCGACTGGACCTGCCCGCCGAGTTCGGCGAGCACGTCGTCCATATCGCTGGCGTCCCAGTGATGGAGGTGTTCTTCGTGCGGGTTGCCGTCGACTTCACCCTGCGGCGCTTCGACGATGGGCAAGCTGACGAGGATGTTCCACGCTCCGGCCGTCTCCGCCTTGCGCAGGAGGTCGACGGCGTCGCCGCGGGCCATGTGCTCCAGGACGTCGCCGAAGATGACGAGGTCCCGGTGGAAGAGATGCTCGGGTGCGACGCGGGCGTCGAGGTTGTGGATCTCGTCGTACATGTCCTTGCGCTTGGCCGTGTTCTTCAGCCCGTAGCGCCGGATGTACGGCTTGTAGATCTCGATGGCGGTCCACCAGACGCCGTGGTGCACGGGCCGGAACAGCTTGGCGTAGGTACCTTCGCCCGGGCCTACGTCGCACACGGTGTCGGGCTTCTGCTGCTCGAAGATGCGGAGGGACCAGTCCTTGCCCTCGGCGATGCTGGTGGGCATGGCGGTCTCCTACATCGGGACGATGGTGATCTGCGGCTGGGTGACGACGAGCTTGCGGCCGTACCGGGCGAGGACGGCTTCGAGTTCGGCGCGGCACTCTTCGGTCTTCCGTTGCTCGTCTTCAGCGACGATGCGGCGGGCTTCGTCGACAGGGTTGGTCTTCTCGTCGGCCATGGGCGCGGGCCTTTCGGATGCGGGTTAGGTGGTGCTGTCGGTGATGAGCCCGATCGTGGCGAGCTGCGTGAGGAGGCTGGCGAGTGCGGCGTTGCCGCCTCGGGAGCCGGTCACGGTGCGCCGGGTGGTGTCGAAGACGACCCCGGCCGCGTTGCGGACCTTGAAAACGCCACCCTGGCTGTAGGCGATGACGCCGCCGGTCGGGTTCGTGGTGGGCGCCGTGGTGGCGTCCTTCATCGAGATGACCGCGCCGCCGGAGCCGCCCAGGTCGCTGCTGGTCGAGCCGAGCTGCAGACTGTTGGTGTAGAAGCTGATCGCCCGGTGCACGATCGCCCCGCTGCTGCCAACCTCCAGCGTCGCCGTGCCCGCAGAGGTTTTCGTCTGGAACAGCGGCGAAGTGGTGGCCGCGATGCCGGTGACGACGAGGCCGGGCGTGGTGGTGTCGGGCTGCTTCACTTCGAGTGACGCTTCGGGCGCTTCACCGATGTCCATGCCGACGCCGGCCCGTCCGGTGCCTTTGACGACGAAGTCGTCGCGCCCGTTGTTGCGGAGGACGATCAGGTTGCCGGTGGTGGCGCCTTCGGTCGCGGTGAGGAAGATGCCTTGTGCGGCGGTGCCCGGCTTGCCGTTGCGCTGTAGGTCGATGCTGAGCGCGGACGCGCCTGCATCGTCCGTGGCCCCTGCCCCGCCGTTCTTGTGGGTGACCTTCAGCGTTCCGCGGGCGGTCTCGTGCCCGGTCAGATACATCGCCGAGTCGGTCGGCTTGTCCGAGATCACGTTCAGGGCGACACCGGAGGTGCCCGAGGTGGCGGCCTGATAGATCGTGACCACATGTTCGGTCGTCGACGTCGTCTTGAAGAACGCTGCCCGCACGGCCAGGTCGGCGAACAGGCCTCCGGTGAGCGTTCCGCCGGCGAGCGGCAGGAACTTGGCATCGGCGTAGGCCCGGTCGCCGTGCGGGTCGGTCGCGGCGACGTGCGCGTCGACCTTCGCCGTGGCGTCTGCGGCGGCTGTCGCGATCGCCGCCGCCTGCGCGGTTGCTGCGGAGCCGGCCGGGTCAGCACCTACGATCTCGGCGGTGAGCGTGACGCCGCCGGTGCGGCCGTTGACGCTGGATACGAGCCCGGCGTTGACGTGGACGATGCGGCCGGTCTGCCCGCCATTGACGGTGATGGAGTCGACGGGGCGTTCGCCGATGACGCGGATCCTCACCGGGTCACCTCCGGGGAGACGACTGCCCGGCCGTTGAGCAGCCGCACGACGGTGGGCCCGTTGACGACTTCCAGGTCCCAGCGTCCGTTGCGGGTCAGCGTGCCGGTGACCGCCGCGGGGACTGCGACGCGGATCGTGCCGCCGATGATCTCCAGGTAGGGCGTGAGGTCGAGGAGGAGTTCACCGGCCTCGGATGCCTCCGACCGGATCTGCGAACGGGCTGTCCAGCCCTCCCAGGTGAAGTCCGGATCGTCGTCGACGACGAACTCCTGCACGAACGTGGCGCCTTGCTCGATGTACAGGTCCCAGTCTCCGGCGGACAACTCGGCCACCTCCGGGATCTCCGTGTCGGCGGATACGGCGGTGAGCCTCGCCTCGCCGGACAGGGCGGCTGCCACGTGCGCGGACAGGACGGGCGCCGCAGTGAGGCTGCTGTCCGCACCGAGTGCGGCTGTGGCGCTGGCCGCTACGAGGGCGGCGGCACCGAGTGTCGTCTGCGCGGACAGGTCGGCGGATGCCGTCCACACGGCCCCGTTGGAGAGCGTGTTGACCAGATCGAACTCCGCGTAGTCGGCGGTGCCGGAGTCGCGGTGAGCGCTCATGTCGAGCGCGCACGCCTCCGCATCAGCAACGATCCACGCCGGGGTGGCGAGAGTCCGTCTGGTCGTCCACGTGCTGCCGTCCGGGCTGGTGTCCCAAGTGAGGTTCACCCCGTCTTCGACGAGCCGCAGGAACAGGTGCGCGACCGGATCGTAGGTGAGCTCGACGGCCGCATCGTCCCAGTAGTCCGTCTCGGACACGCACCGCAGGAGCCCGCTCACGGCGTTCATCGAGAACCCGACCCGCGTACCAGCGACGGCACCCTGGACGGTGACCGCGAAGTACGCCTCAGCCGCGGCCCCGCCAGCGGCTGGCGCGGTGGGCACCTGCACGAAGAAGCTCGCGCCGGCCAGCGTCCACGCGTAGCCGGTCTGACAGCCCGCATAGTCGGTAGTGCATGGCACGCGGGCCCGGCCGCCGACGACCGCCGTGCCGCCGTAGGAGTTGCCCCACTCGGGCCCGAGCGACCCCGCGTTGAAATTGTCGATCAAAGTGGAGAGGCTCGGCATGCGGGCCTCCGATCACGCCAGGGACAGAGTGAGCTGCCCCGCGGAAAGCACCAGCTCATCCCCCGCAGACACGGTGCGGGACGCAGTAAGCGGCCCATACCAGAGCCTCACCGGTGTCCCCGCCGAGTCCCAGATCTCCACACCGACGACGGTCGCGGCCGGCATACCCGACCAGACGAGGTCGGCCGAGTTGCTGGTGGCCCCGGCAACGGCTGCGGCGACAGCGAGATCCTGCCGCGCGTAGGAGCCACCGGTCACCTCGGTGCCCGCCGCCGTGTCCGTGCCGTTGGCTGTCACCAGCGCGACCTTCAGCGGGGTTGTGGGGCGGGTCGGGGTGCCGACGCCGAGGATCCAGTCGAGCGTTAGGTTTTCGGCGGTGTTGCTGAGGTTGTCGGCCATGGTGCCTCCGTCAGTCGGTGCGGATGATGTCGGAGACGGGCAGGACTTTGATGCCGCGGGCCGCGATCCCGTCCATGATCGCGTTGAAGTCGGCGAGACTGCACTGGTTCGTGGTCGTCGCCGCGCCGCTGGTGATCTCGTGGAAGGTCAGCTGGAGCCACGAGCCGGTCGACGCGCACCGGTCGAGCGGCCCACCGGCGGCGAGCATGGTCGACGGGTAGGCGGGGCTCGCCGCGCCGGCCATCGAGCCGATGCCCGTGATGCTCCGCATCCTGTAGGCCATGCCGGGCGGGACCGTCTCGGCGGCGTTGTCGGCTGAGCTGATGCCGCGGCCGGTGCTGAAGTACCGGGCGGTGAGCTGGTCGATCGGGTCGCCGTCGGTGGTGGGCCCGAACCACCCGCCGGGGTAGGCGAAATGCTCCGACGGGAAGCCGTTGGCGACCATCCAGGCGCGCAGAATCCGCAGCTCATCCAGCACGGCCTGCGTCGACAGGGTCGTGTACTTGGCGTTGTGCGCGGCGACCGTCGCGGCGTGCCCGGCGATCTCCCAGCCGCTGAAGTCCTGCATGCTGCGCATCTGCGCCTTGGTCAGGTAGACGCCGCTGGTGTCGACGACGTCAGCGATCGTGTAGATCGTGCCGCGGTAGTTGAGCGAGTCCATCTTGGGCCGGGCCAGGGACCAGACCGAGGAGTAGCAGTCGTCGAACGTGATCGACACCGCTCCGCCGGGGAAGTCCGTCACCGTGCCGTCGATGAGCTCGACGGATTGCAGGTGGACGGTGGCCGCCCCGGTCCCCTTGTCGACGACCTGAAACGCCATGTCGGTGAAGCCGGACGTCGCCGACGGCACGCCGGTCGGACCGACGGTGTACGTGCCGGTTGGCGACCGGACACCGGACCACTGGAGCGTGACCGTGACCCATTCGCCGCTCTGCACCTGGTTCTGCGCCGTGGCGGAGTGCGTGAACACCCGCCAGCTGTAGCTGTTCGCGAGGGTGCTGCTGCCGACCAGGAAGTTTATTTGGTTGATCCTGGAGACGTCCGCCACTCGGAAGACGAGCCGGATCGCCTTGCCGGTCAGATCGAACTGCGGCGCCCCGTAGCGGCGGATGTTCGCGACCGCGCCTGTGCCCGTGGTGGTCATGGCGAACGACTGCGTGCCCTTCACGAACTGGCTGGTGTCGTTTGCGTTCGACGAGGCGACGCCAGAGCCGGACGTCGACCATCCGTGGTTGGCCTGCATCAGCGTCACCGTGCTCGACGCATCCCGCCACGTCGGCCGGGATGTATGCGGCAGCAGCGGCAGCGCGAACCCGGAGGCGGTGAGCCGGCCGGTGACCTGGGCATTGTTGGTGACGTTCAGGGCGGACAGCCAGGCGGTGCCCTGCTCGATCGCCGAAACCCGGTTGAGGGCGTCGTTGAGGTAACCGTCGATCGCACTGACCGTGCTCCCCAACGCGAACTTGCTGTCGGCCCAGGAGCGGTCGCCGTGCGGATCCGCAGCGGCCACATGCCCGGCGACGGCTACTGTGGCCGTCCCCGCCGGGTCGGCGCCGACATCGGCGGCACTGAGCGACACGGTGCCCTGCTCACCGTTGACGGACTGGACCAGGTTCGTAGCCGGGTCGCCCGGATCACCCTGCGGACCTTCCGGACCTTCGGGGCCAGCCGGTCCAGCAGGCCCGGCGGGGCCTGTCACGACGACGTACTCGCCCTCCGACGGCGCGGTCGGCGCCACATCGGCCAGGTCGACAGCCGGCGCCGCAGCCGGGAGGGACAGCGGGTAGGAGCGGCCCGGCGTGTCGTACCAGCGTTCCGTCACCCGGTACGTCCACCCGACCGGTGTCACATCCGGATCGTCCGTGGCCAGCAGGCTGACAGTGAACTGGCCGTTGTTGTCGAGAACGACCTCGACGTCGCCGATGACCAGCGTGCCGTGCGCCGCCGAGGTGAGTACCTCAGGCTCCGGGCGGAAGACGAGCCGGCCGCTGTACGGCGTGCCGTTGGGGTGCAGGTAGGTGCCGGTGACCGTGACGGTGGAGAGTCCGGGAGGCAGGGCCACTGAAAACCTCCCGGACGAATTGGGGCCCCGCCGTCCGCGGGACCGGCACGAACGGCGGGACGATCAGGCGGCCTTGGGTCGGCCCGGCTTCACCTTGGCTGCGGCCTCGATGGTCGGCAGGTGATAGAGCGGCTGGTCACCGTCGAGCGGAACTCGCTCGATCTTGCCGCGGGTTTCCCAGACGCGGATCGTGCCGGGCTTCACGCCGGCCACTCGGGCGGCTTCCCAGATGTCGCCGAGGTCGCGCTGATACAGCTCGTACAGCGCAGGGTTGGAGAAGGTCGGCACGGCACCTCCCCGGAATGCGCAAACCCCCGCCGGATAGCTCACGGCGGGGGCTCTGGGTGCTCTTGCGACGGGTGTTCCACCATCGACTTCGGAGATTACAGATTCAGCGATCAACTAGCAAGTAGGTGCTATCCGCTGGTCTCCGCGTACAGCTCCTCCCTCTCCTGGTGCTGCTCCTCCCAGCGCTTGTCGCAGCGCTTGCAGAGCCCTTCGGAGACCGGGGCGCCGGAGCCGAGGTAGAGGTGGTGGGCGCAGTAGTAGCCGCCGCAGCCGTACTCGTCGCCGCCGGGCTCGTTGCCGCAGAGGTAGGCGAGGCCACGGTCGATCTGCTCGTTGCAGCCCTCCTCCTCGCAGACGGTCTCGACGCCGTATCCGGCGGTGATGCGCTCACCGTTCGGCCGGGTGATCTTATAGCAGGCGTTTCCCATGGCTAGACCTCCTGAGTTGTGAGGGTACGGACGTGTACGGGTATCGCCACTCCGCAGTGCTGCATCGCCCCTTCGAGCGCGGCCTGCGCCCCACTGTCCCGCCACGCCGCGGCAACATCGGCCCGGGCGAAGGTGAGCCGCAGCGTGCCGCCAACGACGGTGGGGGTGGCGTGGGCGAGGAGCATGCCCGCCGCCTGACGACGCAGAGACGTCGCGGCCAGCACCTGCGGCCACCAGATGGGTTCGGTCATGACGCAGCCTTCTCGCGGATGGCGTCGACGAGTCCCAGGTCATCGACTTCGATGACGGTCCCGCAGGTGCGGCAGGTGTATGTGCGGTCGCCGTACCTGTCCGTGCCCTCGTCTTTCATTTCCTCGCCGTGGCAGTCGGGTACGCCGTCCTCGATCTCCATGCCGAGGACCAGCTCCATGCCGTAGATCGTCGGTTCCATTGCGGTCTCCTTCACTGCTGATTGTTGGTTTTGGCCCACAGGCCGGTGGTCTTCGTCTGGACGGTGCGCTGGTCGACGTGGCCGGTGTAGTGCTGGTGGATCTCGGCGGGGGCGGCCTGGCCGGCTCGGCGCAGGAGCCGGGCCAGGGCGAGGATCGGCACGGCGATCGCGGCTGGCGCGGCGCAGATCATGCCAATGACGGTCGGGTTGGCGTGCTCAGAGGCGACCATCACGGCGACCGCGATCAGGCCCGGGGGCACGGTGGCGAGGCTGCAGAACATGACGGCCCGGGCGGTCTCGGTGGTGCGCTGCGACATCGGCGGGATGCCGGGCTGCGGTACGGGCGGGGCGTCTCCGTACCGCGGGAGCGGGGTCTGGTCACGGTAGGAGGTGGCGAAGTCGGCGATGATCTGGCGCGCCTGCGCTTCAGCCTCGGCGTCGGTCATTCCGGTGCGGGTCGGGTCGGTCTTGGCGGACATGGCGGGCTCCTGCGGGGTGATCGTTCCGGGTGGTCTGGGGGCTGTTCGGGCCGTCCTGGCCCTCGTCCGGGCCTGTGTTTGTGCTGGTCAGGGTTCGGCGGTGGCCCGTCTGCAGGGTCGAGGGGCCCGTCCCGGCCGGACGGAGTCGCGACGGCCGGGACGGGGGCTGGACGGGGTTCATACCGGGTCAAACCAGGTCAGTGGACGGGGGTTGGACGGGGCTCACAGGCCGATGTCGTAGCGGTCGAGGACCGCCCGGCGCACCGCGGTGAGCGGGTAGACGGACACCTTGCTGCCGCTGACTTCCTGCCGCCGCTTCTCCTCGTCGGTGCGCGGCACGAGCACGGCCAGCCGGTCGGCAGTCACCGGATGGCCGGCTGCGGCAAGCCCTTCGGTGACCCGGGCAGTGGGCAGCATCTCGACGCCTTCCGGGTACAGGCCGAACAGGGTGGCGAGGATCTCGCCGTCCTCACCTGCGGCGCGCAGCCGGTCAAGCGGGCCCAGCGGCAGCGTCCCGGCCTCCTGTCGCAGCGAGTAGGCGCGGCCCAGGATTGCGGCGACCTCGTCGTCGTCGTAGTAGTCGCCGCGGACCAGCTCCGGCTCGGCGCCTTCGCCGTCCATGTAGATGCCCACGCCGCGCTGCGACTTGAGGATGTCCTGGGCGTTGTGCCCGGCGGAGGCGTAGCCCTGTCCGAGGATCGTGTCGGAGGCCTGCGGGGTGAGGCAGCGCATCGCCCAGCGGATGGAGAGGATGTCGCGGATCCCGGTGGGTACGGAATCGCTGTCGGGCTTCTGTGTGGCGGCGAGGCTGATGATGCCGAGCGCCCGGCCCTGCTGGACGATCAGCCGCAGCAGCCGTTCCATCTCCTGCCGTGTCTTCTGGTCGGCGGCGGCACCGTAGGACGACCACTCGTCGACGAGGAGAACGGCCAAGCAGACCCGCGGGTCGACGGCGGCCATCGCCTCGGTCAGCTTGCGGGAGCCGTGCTCCTTGGCGAGCGCCCGCCGCTCCTTGATCTCGACGTCCCACATGTACTGCAGGATGTCGAGGAGCTTGTCGGGGTCGCCGTCGGTGTCGTACATGGTGGCGATCGGCTCGAACGGGGTGATGTCGGCGCCGGCCTTGCCGTCGGCGAGGTACATGCGCACGGTCGGGTCGAGCGCGGCGGCGAGCAGCAGGTCGTTGGCTGCGGCGGACTTGCCGGAGCCGGGCTCGCCACCGAAGAGTCCGGACCGCTCGACCCACGAGGTGATGACTTCCTCGCCGCGCAGGTTGACGCCCATCCGGATGGGCTGCCACAGGTTGACCCGCTCGGCGTCGAGCAGCGGGCCCCGGGTCGGCTTGGTGGAGAACGGCAGCTTCAGCGACACCCGCAGGTGGATGGTGTCTTCGCGGTCGCCGCGGGTCTGGTGGACCTGCTGCACGGACACGCCGAAGCCGTTGGCGATGCCCTCGCGCGCTCCGAGCGCCTTCTTAGCGGGGGTGCCAGACGGCAGCTGGAACACGACCTGCCAGGCCTTGCCGTCGGCGGTGAGCGTGCAGGGGGTGCTGAGGCGCAGGGTGTCGTCGGCGGCGATGACGCGGGCGTCGCGGTACACCCGGTTGACCATGTCGTCGGTCATCCGGTCCCCGTCGCCGATCTTCGCGTCGCGGTCGGTGTACAGCTCCCCCGCCGTGGTGCGCCGCCCGATCAGGGCGAACGTGGCCAGGGTTGCGGCCGTGGCGGCGAGCCCGCCGGGGGTGCCGAGCAGTTGCAGGCTCGCTCCTTCAACTCCGGCGATCGGAGTGAGGGCAGCAACGCCCCGCACGGCCCGCCGCATGCGGGCGTCCCGCTGCGCCGACCGGTACTTGCTCATCGCCGACGCCGAGTCGGCGAACGCGCCCTCCATCTCCCGGCGCCGCTTCTCCTTCTCCTTGCCGGGCATCAGCCGCCGGTCGTGCGCCCACTTCGCAGCCTTGTAATCGCGCTGCGTCTGCTGCACCTCGTACCGGGCGGCGAGGACCTGCGCGCCCTCGGTGCCCTGCACCCACAGGACGGTGCGGCGGATCCCGCGACCGATCTGCGAGGCGTGCCCGTGCTCTGTGGCCTGCCGACGCAGCCACTTGCGGAAGCCGCGGACGGTGTTGACGCGGCCGACCTCGGCGCGGCTCTTCCACCCGGTGCGGGTCTTCGTCCAGGCGGGGGTGAGGGGGGTGTCGCCCATCAGGTCGACGGACGTCGTCTGCTTCTCGACGGGCGCCTCGCCGGGGGCGTTCAGGTAGCCGCCGACGATGCGCTCCCACTCCGGGTCGGGGGTGCTGCTGGGGGTCGTCTCGATGCTCACTGCGACTCCTTCTTCGCGGCGGTCTGCTTGGCGGTGATGGCGGCCTGACGACGGGCGGCGGGGGCGTACTTCACGTCACCCTTGGTGCGCTTTCCGCGGCGGGCGGGAGGGTTGTAGACGCGGGGCTTCTTCGCGCCGGGCACTTGCGATGCGACCTGCTGCGATGATCCGTTCACGGAGCGCTTCTGCCGGGCGGCTTCGACCCTCGCTTCGGCGGCGTTGCGCAGTCGGATAATCTCCGCGGACTCCGACGGGTCGGCACCCTCCACGTCTCGGTGCGCGCGCTTCCAGACCGCCTCGGTGACGGTCGTCTCGCCGAGCGCTGCGGCGAGCCGCAGTGCGTGCTGCCACACCTTCGGGAACTCCTTGGCGCGGGCCTGCGCGAGCTTCTCCGCGGCCTCGGCCGCGGCACGCTCGGCGGCCTCCTTGTCGGCAGCCCGTCGCTTCTCCTCCGCGGCCTGGCGGGCGGCCTCGGCTCGCTCGGCTTTCGCCTGGGCCTTGCGCTGCTTGCGGGTGAGCGCGCCGTCGCGCTTGCGGATCTGCCCGTGCTCGTGGAGGTCATACACGCCGGGACCGGCGATGGACGCGAACGCGGTGCCGATCGCGGTGGCCGGGTCGAAGGCGTGCAGCCCGTGCCACAGGTTGATCGCTGCCGCGATGAAGGCCAGCACCCAAGCGATTAGCCGGTAGTGCCAGTGCGGGCGACGGTCGACTGCCGCAGCCCGGGCGCCCTTGAGGACGACCCACGCACCGCCTTCGAGCATGATCGGCGCGGCCATCAGCCACAGGGCGTTCGGGTTGTAGAACGCGGCAATCTGCACGGGCAGAGCGACGATTGAGCAGACGGCGTAGAAGCGCAGCGCGTACTGGCGCCACTGCTCCTCGGCGGCAGCGACCTCTGCGGCCTTCGCGGCTTCGGCCTTCTCCTCGGCGGCAGCCTTCTCCTCGGCCTCCCGGGCGGCGCGCTCCTCCTCGTCGCGCTCCCGGTTGAGCTTGGCGATGCGGGCCGCGCGGGCGGCCTGCTCCTCAAGGGCCCGGGCCTCGGCCTTGTCGTTGGCGATCCTCTGCTTGCGGGCTTCCTCAGCGGCCTTGATCTTCTCGGCCTCAGCCTCACCTTCGGCCTTGATGCGGGCGGCTTCTGCTTCGGCGGCGGCGCGGGTCCGGATCGCCTCCGCCTCGGCCAGCGCGACCGGGTCAAAGCGGTCCTGGCCGTTGACCATTTCGAACGACGTGGCGGTCACGGGTATCAGTCCCTTCGGATCTCAGGCGGTGGCGGTCTTGACGGGGGCGGGCCGGTGCTTCAGCCAGGCGGCGACGGCGGCGAGCAACAGCACCGGCCCGGGGATCGCGGCGAGGACGACGTTCGCGCCGGTAGCGGCCCAGTCGATCGGGGCGGCAGCCGGCGGCCACAAGCCGACGACGATCAGGAACGCTGCGAGCAGCAGCCAGACGAAGACACGACGGAACATGACGACCTCTTTGGTCGGAACGGACGGGGAGGGTGACGCTGCGCCAGTTCTCCAGGGCCCACGTGCGAGACGCGGGCCGCGGGCAGCCGGTCAGCTGAGGCGCTCGACCTTGACGTCGAGGTCGCGCGGGTCGGTCTTCGCGGCCTTCACGCGGCGGTCGAGGTCCGCCTGGCTGTAGACGGTCACCGAGTCGGTGGAACCGCCCAGCGGGTTGACCTTCTGGCCGGTGCGGCTGGTCGCGGTGAGCTTGAACTTCGGCACGGAGTCGTCCTCTCGGGTAGATGGCGGAACGCTGAGCGGTTCCCCTCGACCGGGCCCGTGCGAGACGGGCCCGGCGGGCAGCCGGTCAGTCCTCGTACAGGGCTCGGGCTCGCCGCCAGATCGGCTGCTCGCGCAACTTGCGGTCGAGTTCGGCGTTGACGGCCTGGGCTTCCTGCGAGTCGCAGCCGTTCTTGCCGTCGGGGTCCGGTCGGGCGGCCATCAGCCGCTTGATCTCGGCACGGTCCTGCTTCCAGCCCATGACGGGCTCCTCTCGGGTTGAGTCGGTCGGGGTGCCGGGCGCGGCAAGGGGATGGACCGCGCCCGGCGGATCAGGGGGTCAGCGGCAGCCGTTCTTGGCGTGGTCCTCGCACGGCGGGCACGGCTCGTTGTCCTTGCCGAGGCCGAGCCAGTTGCCCTTGTGCAGCTCCGCGTGCTCCTCGCACTGCGCGCAGCGGCCCTCAGGCACGAGGACTCCCCTCGGGTAGGCCGGCCGCCCGGCAGATGTCAGCCGGGGACGCACCCGCCTGCTGCGCCTCGACAGCGAGCTTCAGCGCCCGGCCAGCGGCCAGATGGGTCACCTCGTGCGTCTCGCCGAATACGCTCGCCGCCCGGTAGGTGTCGACAGTCGCCTCACCCGCAGCCCGGGCCAGCTCCTCGCCGGCCATCAGGCGGCAGCCGGGTAGTTGTCGAAGCCGTCCAACTCGGCCAGCAGCTCTGGGTCGATGGCGTAGGCGTGGTCGCGGATCAGGCTCATCTGGTCGAAGCGGCCGGCCGCCCGGGCGTCAGCGAACTCGACGATCAGGGACGCGGCGTGGTCGGCCATGGCATCGGCGACCGTGATCGTCTTACGGCGGAGGGCGCCCAGGTCGGTCGTGGCGGCAAGGTCGGCGTCGGACAGGTACGGAGACATGGCGGAATAGCCCTTTCGGGTGCAGGTATGGGTGGGGTGGGAAGCCGCGGTGGCGGGACGGGGGCGAACACCGCCACCGCGGCGGTATGGGGTGGGCGTCAGCCCTGAGGGTGCCGCGCCTCTTCCTCGCGCAGCTTCCGGCGCAGGTAGTCGGCGTTCCAGGCGAGACGACCCCGGTCCTCGGCAAGCGCCTCACGGGCGACGACGCGGGCGAGGCTGGCACGGCGAAGGATCCGCTGGTCGTAGTCGTCGCTGCCGTGAGGCAGCGTCAAGGCCTCCACGACCGCCTCCAGCAGGTCCCGCTCGGCGGTCACGACCTCTCACCGCGCTCCGCCACGACAATGAACCGGTCGTTCTTCGGGTCCATGCGGACCGTGGCCGGAGTACCCGACCGGGTCAGCTCAGCCGCACGCTCCTCCGCCGGCCACGAGCCACGCGGGTGACCCGCCGGGAAGTGGTCGAGAACCTCACGGGCGCTCACCGGGACACCTTCTCGATGGCAGCGCGACGCATGTCCAGGCCCGGCTGGCCGAGCAGAGTGGTGACCCGGCCATGCAGCGAAGCGATGTGGTACATCCACTCAAGCGCGTCCGCCCGATCGACCGCGTCCACCATGGCGAGGGCCCGGCCCGTACCGTCGAGGCTCGTCACAACCAACAGCACGTCGCCGTCAGGGGAGACCTCCGACACGAAGTCGACGATGACCTCGATGTGGGCGAAGTGCCCCATGCGGTCGGCAAGCATCTCGCCGCCGGCCGTGGGGATGAGGCCGTTCGCGCCGACGTTGCGCAGGTACCTCTCGCGGGAGCTCCACGAGATGTGCGTGGCTGCCTCGTGAGCGAGGCGATCAGCGAGCGACAGGTTGCGGTCAGTCATCGCACGCTCGTAACCGTGCAGCGCCACAGCGGCGGCCGGCGGAAGCGGGGCGGTGCCCGCGTGGTCGGTGCGCTCGTGCGCACCGGTCTCGACTGCTGTGCTCATCAGCGTGCCTTCTTCCTGGCTTCGTGGCGACTTTGAGAGGCGGCCCGGCAGGCACGGCAGTGCTTGTAGCCCTTCGGGTCTGTGTAGGTGTTCTGGGAGTCGAGGACATGACCCTTGGCGCAGACCTCCGAGCCACGACGGCGACGCGGCGCGGGTGGGCTGGAGAGGGCAATGGGCGCCTCGTTGAGAGGCGTGTTGGTGGCAGTTGCGTACCGCTGACGTGCCGACGTGATGGCGCAGGTACGGCAGCGGCGGCCACCGTCTTCGCGCACTTCAAGGTTGTCGCCAGAGAGCGGGTGACCCCGCTTGCAGTGGGTCTTGTCCGCGTTGACCGCAGCAGGCGCAATCGGCGAGCGCATGATGTTCTCGTGGCAGGTGACGGCCTGAAGGTGCTGCGGGTTGCAGCACTCACGAACCCGGCACAGGTGGTCGAGGTGTGCGCCCTGAGGGATCTCGCCAATGAAGATCATGTACATGATGCGGTGGGCGTACATGGCCTTCTGGTTGAGGTCAAAGGCTCCATAGCCAGCCTTGAACCGTCGGCCGGTCCAGATCCAGCAGCCGCTCTCGCTCTGCGTGACACGGGGCCAGAGCCTGTCGAGCTCCGGCTGGGTGAGCTGGCGGCTCAGGCCAGACGGCAACGTGACCGGCTTCAAGCTGTGGAGGTCGGGCTTTGCGGTCTTCACCTAGGCCACCTCACCCGGGACCTGCGCGGTGCGCAGGAACTCGGAAAGCGTGGATTCGGCGATTCGGAAGCGGGGGCGCCCGACTCCCTTGGCGATGTTGATCGCGGACAGCCGTCCTGAGGTGATGAGGCTGCGCACATGCTGGGGCGTACTGCCGATGCGCTTCGCCACCTGTCCGGTGGTCAGGTAGTCGCCCGTGGGGGCGACAGATGCAGACGTCACTAGGTGCTCCCCTGCGGTCGACTGGGGTGGACACCTAGATAGAAGCAGATCGCTCCAGAGCAATCAATAGCTCTAGAGCAGATGGAGCACATCTAAGACAACAAAAAAGCCCCCACCCGATGGGTGGGGGCCGACGAAGTGGCAGGTCAGGCGGGGAAGTCGTACACCAGTAGGAACCTGGAAGCGTCCAGAATCATTCGGTTGATCTCGACGACACGACCATCTGCACGCATCGCAGAGCGGTGCTGCTCTACAACGGGCGCGCCGGCCGCCAGGTGCAGGTCATCCACTTCCGCCGGGGTAGCCAGTCGACACCGCAGCTGCTCACGGAACTGCACCGGCCCGTGCCCCGCTTCGCGGAGTCGCGCATAGGTTCCACCCGGGCCGGAGTCGATCTGTGTGATGCGCGTGCCGCGCGCGAGGTCGTCCGGGATGTACGAGGTCGCGCGCATGACGACTTCCCCTTCGACGACGTAGCGCCGATTCCGCCGCCACACCGGCTCGCCCTCTTCCAGATCGAGGGCGCGGGCCACTTCCGCCGGGGCGTCGATCAGTTCAATCTGCACGTCACGTGCCTCAAGCTGACGGTCATCGATGTCGACGTCCCACATCGATCGCCCTTCGCCCCACTGAGCGGTCGAGAGCCGCTTGAGGGCGTTACGAACGATGGGCCGCCATTCGGCGACGTACCAGCCGGAGCCGACGCGCGACTCGATCAGGCCCTCGTCGCGCAGCACGCCAAGGGCCTGGCGAACGGTCATCTGCGAGACGTCGTAGAGCGCGCGCAGATCCCGCTCGGAGGGCAACTTTCGCTTCTCGCCGAACTCGCCGGCATTGATCCGCCTACGCAGGTCGTCGGCGATCTCCCGGTACTTGTGCGGCTCGCCGGGCTTGCGTGGCACAGGCTCTCCTTAGGGACGGATTCATCTAGAGCAACGCTACCTGCTCTACATCAGCGCTGGTCAATGCGCACCTTTGGCAGATCCCGGCGAGAGACTGGCGCCAATTGCTCTAGAGCGCTACGTTGGCGTAGCCGCGTTGTGACAGTGCGCACACCGCAGCGGGGCCTCGCACGCCCACACACGAAAACGGCCGGACGGTCGCCACCGTCCGGCCGAAGAAACGGCGGGTCGCCACCCGCCGACAGCAACTCAATCCTGCTGAGATGGAGTCTGCCCATGACTGTAGCGCCTGCTATCGCCACCGACCACCTGCTCGACACCCCGCTCCCCCAGCTCCTCGCCGAGCTGGACGTGGACCTGGTCGACTCCAGCATCACCGACCGGGGCTTCTTCGGCGCCTTGGTGGAGCGCCGTGACGGCTCGCGGGTCCTGTCGATGCCGCCCGGCCGGAGCGCCTTCGAGCGGGACACCGCGGCCCGGATGCTCCTCGCGGAGGGGCTGGACCTGGACTCCCCGCCGGTGCCGGCGCCGCTGGCGGTGTCGCGCGTCTGAAGCATGATTCAAAGCCCCCGCCCGGATCACTCCGGGCGGGGCTTTCTGCGTTCGCCTGTCGTCGTTCTTGCCGTCGGTCCAGACTGCCGTCCATGGATCTTTCGAAGGGGGCGATGTCTCCAGAGCCTCGGGTGTTCAAGGGCTGGCAGGCGTCGGCGTTGCTGTTTGCGGATCGGGTCGAGTTCAAGAGGATCTGGGTGGCGCGGCTGGGTGGCAACCGCAGCGGCAGCGTCCAGTTGTCAGACGTGCTGAAGATCCACAGTGTGCCGCCGACGAGGCTGGTGAATGGGCACGTGCATCTGATGACGGCCGAGGATCCGGGTGCGCTCCGCAACTTAACGACGGCGACGCAACAGCAGCCGGCAGGGAATCCGAGGACGATTCTCTTCTCCTGGAACCAGCGGGATGCGTACACGAAATTCCTGGCCGCTGTGGAGGCGGCGTGGCGAGAGCAGGGCCCGCAGCTGTAGCCGTGTCGCCGTGTTGATGCGGGGGTGTTCTGCGTGTGCGCCCACTTCGCGCCCTTGTGGGACTGTCGCACTCCGCCGACCGTGATCGGTGAGCGGGGTGTCGCGACCACGACAGGGGGCTTTCATGGCGCGTAGGTTCGATGACACGGCTGGCCGGCTGCTGCTGGCGTTGGCGGTGTTCCTGCACCGCACGGTGGCGGGTGGCCCGGCGCGGGAGCGGTGGCAGCTGCGGCGTAATGAGGCACTGCGGGCGGCGAACCGGCACGGTGTGCCGGTGGCGGAGCTGGCGGCGCGGCTGGGGCTCAGCGAGGGATGGGTGCGGCAAGTGCTCAACGGCAAGAGGACGCCGGTGATCGAGGAAGCCGCGTAGGCGGAAATGCAAGAGGGGCCCGACCGCGGGTTGCGGTCGGGCCCTTCAGTGTCTACTCGAAGTCGCGGAGCTTGATCTTCGCCATCGCGCCGTCGGGGTGGTGGTAGACGATGCCTTCCCACTGGTGTCGGTGGAGGAAGTTGGCGATGTCGTCGTAGGTGCGGTGGGCGAAGTCGGGGTCGACGCGTTCGGCGGTGGCGTGTCGGATGAGCGTGTGCCGGTCGAGCGCTTCCGGGTTGCCGTTGATCTTCGGTCCGCAGAGTTCGTAGGTACCGTGCGCCCAGTCGGCCCGGATCTCGCGCGCCTCGGTGAAGAACTTGATGAAGGAGGACTGTTCGACGGGCTCCCAGCCGACGGTCTTACCGGTCGTCTCGTCGTGCTCCACGGGCACGTAGTTCGCCGGCGACGTCTTCCCAGACTTGACCTCCCTCCGGGCCCACCATTCGCCGGACTCGTCGAGGAGGATGCAGGTTCCGTCGTACTTGCGGGTCGCCGCGCCTTGACCTTCGAGGACCCACTCGCAACCGGGGGTGATCTCGGGCAGGACGCGCCGCCGGTCGTCGGGGTTGCGGACGAACAGGGTCGGGATTTTCTGCATGGTTGGGGCCTTTCAGTGGGGAGGGTGGCGGGCTAACGAATTGCGGCAGGGCAGTTCACGCCGCCCGCCTCTCCGCAACGGTGAGCTGGAGCGCTTCCGAGTGCCCGTACTCGGCCCCGCAGCCGCGGCATTGGAACCCGTCGGTGTCGAGGGTGACGGCGCGGACGGTGCCGCAGGGGCAGGTGACGGGGATGCGGCGGGGTGCCCGTTCGCCGCTGATGATCGCTTCGGCTTGACGGACGATCCGCGCTATCTCGTCGGCGCATTCGTCCAGGGCCGGGTGTCGGCTGGCAGCCCGGGTGAGGTTGCGGCGGAGGGTGTCGACGGCTTGGTCGACGCGGTGCTGGAGCCGGCCGCCGGTGCCGTGGACGCCGAGCCCGTAGCTGGCCCAGTCCTCGACCCAAGTCTCCAGCGTGGACACCAGACCCCCGTTGGCGGTCATCGTCAGCACGGCCTCGTTGCAGGGCATGGGGTGGCCGCTGCTGCGGGTGACGACGGGCCCGTCGCTGCCGCCGCGGCCGGGCTGGATGCGCAGGCAGAGCCGGGCGTAGAGGCCTGCGGGCCCGGCCAACTTGCGCAGGTCCTGGTCGATGCGGTGCTCGCATCGCAGGCAAATGAACCTCCCGGTCTCGTGGTCGAGCAGCTGGCGCGGGCAGATCACGCAACGGGGCGACGGGGCGTCGAGCATGGCGGGCTCCTTGGTGCGGGGCGGTGCGGGCTATGCGGGGAGGTGCTGCAGGATCCAGAGCAGGGCGGCAAGGGCCCAGTTGACGACGGTCACAACCGCGATGGCCGCGAAGGACAGGGTGATCCAGCGGGGCACAGCAATGGGCTCGTTGAGCCAGCGAGGGTCACCCATCACTCGCCCGCCTTCTGCAGCGGCCAGAGCCGGTCGTTGGCGGCGCATTCGGCGACGCTGGGGCCGTCGTTGTGGGCGGGCGGCTCGTCGAGCGCGCGGATGGTGCCGCAGGGCCAGGGCGCGGACAGCCGACCGAAGTCGGTGGTGCAGAGGGCGCAGTAGTCGCCGTCTTGGTAGTGCAGGGCGCGGACGCGGGCGATGGCGGCCTCGGCCTGATCGGTGCGCTTGCTCTTGGCGGCCAGTTCGGTGCGCAGGTCGGCGTTGATGCACCGCTGGTGCACGGCCCGGCCGCGAGCGCTGTGCCATGCCGCGCGGTAGATGGCCATGCGCTCGTTGAGCGCGTCGAGTTCCGGCTGGGGGACGGTCGTTGTGCTCGGCCGGCCGCCCGCCTCGCGCAGCTCGGCGTAGTGGCGGGCCCAGTCGACGGGGCCGCGGGGCTGCTTCTCGCCATCGAGGCCCTCAGCGCCCTCCTGCGAGCCGTTCTGACCCCTCAGGGCCTCTCGCTGCCCACTCGACCCCTCAGAGGCGCTCTGGCGGCCTTCTGTGGCCTTCTGGGGCACCTCGGGGGTGTTGGGGTCCGGTCGCGTCGTCATGCGGCGGCCTCTCGCTGAGTGTCGGGGATGTGGATCTGGTGCACGCCGAGCTCCCCCACCGCGAGGGCGATGGCGACGGCCTGGGCGCGGTCTGAGGCGCCGAGCCGGCGGTAGGCGGCGGTGAGGATCTCGGCGACCGAGTGCGGGCTGACGCCAAGCCAGGTGGCGATGGCGGCGTTGGTGTTGCCGTTGGCGGCGAGCAGCAGCACCTGGCGCTGCCGGGCGGTCAGGGATCTCACGGTCACTCCAGGGGTGGGGCCGGCCGCGCGAGACGGCCGGCGGGCGGGTGGTCAGGCGGCGTCTTCGGCGGTGACGGGCTGGCCGGAGCGGCAGGCCCACGGGGAGCAGCCGTCGGGGTCGCCGTTCTCGGCGAGTTCGGCTTCGTAGGCGGCGTCGAAGATCGTGTCCATCTGCCATTCGGATCGGCGGATCTTGTCGATTGGCGCTTCGCTGAGGGGCAGCCGGGAGATGTGCAGGAACCGTTCGTGGCGGAGGCCTGGCCCGGTCCGGTACGCCTTGTCGAACGCGACCGCCTCACGCCACGACTCGGGGTCGGTGTCGCGCATGCGCCGCCACTCGGCGTTGCCGTGGAACGGGCAACCGATGCACGCCGACTTCTCGACCGACGTCCAGCCGTGGTGCTTCAGGTAGGCGTCGCACTGGGTGCGCGACATGTTCAGCTCCAGCAGCGGGTGCCGCGACCGCGAGTAGCGGGTGTCGCCGCGGTCGGAGACGCGGCCGATCTCGTCGGTGGAGAACCCGATCCACGTCTCGGCCCACACGCCGGCCGGGGGCTGGTTGACGCGGGAGAGGGTGCCGGTGCCGTCGCACACGGAGCACGGACCGGGCGTCATGTCGTTGCGCTTGATCCGCCACGGGGCGATCCGCTTGCCCTTGCCGTCGCAGTACCGACACGGCTTCGGGTCGGACGTCGTCGCACCGAGCAGGAGGCGGGTCTGACGGAGGATCGGGGTGAGCTTGTACGTCTGCGTGCAGCGCCGGTTCAGCATGCCGTCCTCGCCCGTCTCCGGGTCGCGGGTGTGCGCCGGGAGGGAGCGCTGCTTGTCCGGGTCGAGGACGTCGTCCTGGATCCGGCCGGTCGACACCCGGTAGATCGGGATCCCGGCGGGCTTGGCGATCTCCTCCTCCAGCCGGTCGAGGTGCTCGTACACGGCGGCGGGCTCCCACCCGGTGTCGGCGAAGATCGCACCGTCCAAGCCGGGGAGGCGCCCCTCAGCGGCGAGCATCAGCAGGGTGGTGGACTGGACGCCGGCGCCGAGAGACAGCAGGCGCAGGGTCGGGGGCGTGTCGGGCTGGGTGGTCATCGGGTTCCTCCGGGTCTGGGTAGGGTCGGTACCAGGCCCGCTCCGGATACGCCCCGGAGCGGGCCGTCTGCGGTCACGGGGCAGGGGTGGCGGCGGGGCGCTCGGTGCGGTACGCCCGCATGGCCAGCACGGGGCTGATGAGCTCGTGGCCGGGCACGTACTTCCGGCACTCACGCTCGTGCAGGCCGCTACTCCGGGCGCAGGTGCAGGGCAGTTCGCCGCGCAGGTCCAGCAGCACCTCGTACAGGGCTGAGGCGCGCCCGTGGTCGGGCTCGACCGAGAGCTTGTCGTCGACGACACCGGCAGCCCAGTCGATGGTCTGGCTACGCACGACGGCGATCTCGGCGCGCAGCTTGTCCACTTCGGCCTGCGGGGTAATCAGGTCGAGGGCGTTGGCCCACGGGGAGTTGTCGGCAGTGTGCTCACCGATGAC
Organism: Streptomyces azureus; assembly: GCF_001270025.1. Taxonomy (NCBI): domain Bacteria; kingdom Bacillati; phylum Actinomycetota; class Actinomycetes; order Kitasatosporales; family Streptomycetaceae; genus Streptomyces; species Streptomyces azureus. Next base: position 111,597 of record NZ_DF968221.1, read on the forward strand.
GTCCTCCGCGGCGACGGCATAGGCCAGCTTGTCGGCGGCATCCTGGGCGCGGTCGCGGTCGTCGATGGTGTCGCCGTGCAGCCGCTCCTGGCGGGCGAGTTCGGCGCGCAGCCTGTCGATCTCCACCTTCAGGCCGAGCGCGATCTCGTGCAGTGCCTTCTCGGCGCCGTCGTTGTAGGTGGCGGTCGACCAGGTGCTGGTGCGTTCGCCGTACTGGGCGAGGCGGACTTCGGCAGGGGTTAGGCGGTCGGTGCTCATCGGTGTCTCCTCTGGTGGTCAGGCGGGCGTCAACGCGCGGCGGGCATCAGGCGGCGGGGCGCGGCGGTTGGGTGGCGATGCGGATGCGGAGTTGGGCGACGAGGTCCTCGAGCCCGACGGGGTCCGCGGGCGGGGTCGGGGGCTGCGGGCCGGCCTGGACGCTCCAGGCACAGGTCCAGGTGTGACCGCAGGCGGGGCACCGATAGGCGGCTATGAGGCCGCCGTCCCCGTCCGGCAGGGCCATCGCGGGCCGGACGACGGTGCGGGCCCGGGCGAGGCACTCCTCGCAGGTGTCGGCGTAGGGCGGGTACTCGGTCACCAGATCGCTCCCGTCTCGCTGTAGCCGGTGAGGGGGTCGGCGTCGATGGGCTTGTAGGAGATCCAGGGCCACTTGTCGCCCTGCTTGATGAAGGCGGGGAAGTCGCGTTCGTCGCGCATGCCGCGCCACGGGAGGACCCGCCGGCCGCGGGCGCCGTCGCCGGGTGCGGCGGACTTCTCGTCCTCGACGGGGCGCAGGCCGAAGCCGAACTCGGGCCAGCGCATCCACAGCGACGAGCCGACGGGGCGCAGGGTGCGGTGCTGCCCGAAGCCGTTGTGGTGCGGGCTGTGGGCTTCCATGAGGACGGCGCATCCGGCGGTGGCGCGGGCCTCGTCGATGACCACGCTGACCTTGCGGGCGAGCTCCTCCGAGTTGGGGTCACCGGCGTGGAGCCGGTAGATCGGACCGATGATCAGCAGGTCGGGCTTGGCCTTCTCGACGCGGCGCATCATCCAGGCACGGTCCTGCGCGCGGGTGAGGTCGAGGCCTTCGGGCCGGCACTCGATGTGGAACTGGCCGCGCTGCACGGGCTGCTCGAGGTCGCTCGCCGCGGCAAGCAGGGGGCGGTACTTGCGGCGGCTGGAGCTGGCGCTGTTCTCGCAGTCGAGGGTGAGGACCCGGATCGGGTCGATGGTCTTCCACGTGTCGAACGGGTGGATGCCGGCGGCGAGAGTGACGGCCATCTGCCGGAGCAGCACGGACTTGCCGCCGCCTTCAGAGGCGGTGAGGATCAGCCGGTCCATGCGCTCGAGCAGGCCGGGCACGATCCAGTCGTAGGTGTCCTCGTGCTGGACGAAGTCGAGGATGTCCTCCAGCGGCAGATCCTCAGCCTCGCGGCCCTGGTCGCGCAGTTCGCGGGTGAGGGTCACCGCCCGTTCGATGATCTCGGTGGTTTCGCCGTCCGGGCTGTAGCCCATCTGTGCCAGCCGGGTGCCGAGTTCGATCAGCGACCTGCGCAGGCCGCGGTCCTGGACGACCTCGGCGTAGTACGGGCCGTTCTCCGGGGTGGGGACGGCCCGGACGAGCTCCCACAGGTAGACCTGGCCGCCGATCCGGGCGAGGTCGCCGCGGTCGCCGAGGTACTTGGCGACGGTGATCTGGTCGATGGGCTCGCCGGCCATGAACAGGTCGGCGATCGCGCAGTGGATCGTTGCGTGCTGCGGCTTGTAGTAGGCCTCGGGGGTGACGGTGGCGAGGACTTCGGCGCAGGCGCTGCGCGACATGAGGCAGGCGCCGAGGGCGGACTGCTCGGCGGCGATGTCGCGGGGCGGGGTCCGCTCGAGCAGCTCTGGCTCGAGGTCGATCGTCACTAGAAGATCCCCTTCTCGGCGTAGGACTCGTAGGTGTTGGTGGGCTTGGCGCGGCGGACGATGTCGGCGGGCATGGCGGGCTTGGTCGTCTCGCGGTAGTGCTCGCGCAATGCGATCCGGGCGGCCTCGAAGGGGATGTCGTCGAGGACCATCTGCCAGGCGCGAACGTCGGATTCGCCGAGCGTGCGCTTGTCGATGGCGGCGGCGATGGACAGCAGGTCTGCGGTTTCGGCGAGGGTCATGCGGGCTCCTGGTTGGTGTGGCCAGCCTCGAGGGCGTGCTGCTCCTGCTCGCGGAACATGGCGGCGAGGGCCTGGCCCTGGGCGACGCGCTGGTCGGCGGTGGACCGGCTGGCGGGCACGGCGTGGAGTGCGGGCCGCGGGGTGTCGGCGGGCGGGATGGGTGCGAGTTCGCTCCAGCCCGGCATGAAGTAGCGGGCGGAGTCGACCGGGGTGCGGGCTGCGACCTTGAGGGCGTGGTCGACCATGGCGGGCACGCCGGACTTCTTGATGAGCGCGAGCAGGGGGAACCAGTCGTTGCCGCGGAAGGGCCAGCGGACGTTGACGCCTGCTGCCGCGAGGCTGTTGATGAGCGGGCGCGCGTCGGCGGGGATCCCGTAGTCAAGATCAGCGGCGGGCTGCCAGCTAGCTAGCTTCTTTGAGTCTGAGGAGTATGAGGAGAAGGGGGGAGCCACGGCACCTTCAGAAGGAGCCACGGCACCTTCTGAGTGAGCCGTGGCTCCCCCTTGTGGGGGTGAAGGGGTAGCCGTGGCTCCCCCTAGAGGTAGCCCGGGCTCTCCCTTGCCACTGGAAGGGGTAGCCGTGGCTCCCCCTTCGAAGTGGGGCACGAGGAACGTCATCCGGGTGCCGGGCACCGCGTACAGAGCGCGCCCGTCCTTGCCCTTGCCGATCGGAACCCGGAACTCCCAGCCGGCCGCGGCAAGCCGCTTCAGCGCGTTCCGGACGACGCTCCCGTCCTTGGCGCCGGTCCAGCGCGCCAGGTCCTCGAGCGCGGCCCAGCTTCGCCGCGTGCGCTCGTTGGCGTCGTCGGCGATCTCCAGCGCGACAGCGCGCTGGAGGCCGGTGATGTCCGGCCCAAGCGCCTCGCGCAGTTGGCGGCGGAGCTCGTAGCCCATGGGGTTCTCTCTTCTTGGTCAGAGCGGGCGGCGGATGGCTTGTCGGTGCTGGCGGGTCAGGGTCCGGCGCGCGGCCGGCGGGCCGCGGTCACGCGGCGGTCGCCAACTGCGGCTCGGGCTCGGTGTGCCGGTCGAGCTCCTCGCCGGTGATGGCTTCGACGAGGGCGGCGACGATGACTTCGGCGCAGTTGGGGGTGACGGCGTTGCCGTACTGGCGGACGCGCTCCCGCTTCGAGCCGAGGACGATGTAGGCGTCCGCGAAGCTCATCGCGCGGCCGATCTCGTGCGGCTCCAACATCCGGAAGAGGACGTCCTCGATGTCGACGTCGCCCTGGACGAGCGCGTACCGGTCCCGGGTGGAGAGCGTGCCGACGGGCTCGCGGACCGTCTTCGCCGTGCCGTTGCCGTAGTAAGGGACGAGGAGGTGCTCCCAGGTGACGAGCGACTGGTGGCCGGCCGTCGTCATGGTGCGGAAGTACTCAGCGGCGGAGGTGCAGTGCTCGCCGCCGTCGCCAGTGCTGCCGTTGTTGCGCATCACGAACGCGGGCAGGTTCGGGGTGACGAGGCCGTGGTGGTTGCCGTTCGCGGACACGGTCCCGACGGGCTCGCCGATGGAGCGTCCGCGCAGCTGATCGCCGCCGCCGCGCATGGTGACCATGAACGGGAGCCAGGCGAGGCCGGTCTCGTTGCGGGCGGTCTGGGTTCGCAGCGGGTCGTTGGCCGACCGCGGGTCCTTGCCGTCGCGGCCTTCGACAGGGATGAGGAGCGGCGGGATCGCGAGTCCGTCGTTCTCCCGGGTGGTGCGGCAGGCCATGGGGTCCAGCACGCTGGACGGGTCGTTGCGCCAGGTGCCTCCGGCCGGGACCATGAACGGCTCGTAGGCCATGGCCTTGGTCGCTGTCGTGGTCTGGGTCGTCAAGGGCGCGTCGACGGGCCAGGTACGGACGCGCGGGCGCCGCTCAAAGGTGTTGCCCGCGGCCTCCAGGGTGATCGGCCGGGCGAACTTGTCGAGGCCGGCCTGGATCCGGGCGAGGGTCTTGTCGGCCAGAGGCTTGGCACGGTCGCCGATGCGCTGGCCGGGGATCGTCCAGTCGATGGCGACGGCTGCCGGGAGCGTCTCGGGTTCGACGATCTGGCTGCGGCAGGTGGTGTTGGGGCACCGGTAGACGTACTGCTGCCGGTACCGGCCCATGTCGCGGCCGGGCTGCTTGAACCGCTGGACGGCCTGCACCCAGGTGTCGCAGCCGGTGCACCAGGCGCGCGGCCTGAGCCACTTGTCCCAGTCGGGGGTACGGGCGAGGGTCTTGTGCCAGTAGGCGACGTACAGGCGGTCGCGGGACTGCGGGGCCTTGTGCACGGTGCGCGGGTCGGCGTGCATGCTGTTGAGGGCGATGACCCGCGTGCGGTAGCCGAGCTTGCGGATCTCGCCGAGCCAGCGGTCCCACTGGTCCCAGGCGCGGACGTCGACGACGTTCTCCACCACTCCGGCCTTGACGAGGCCACCGCGGGCGATGACCCCGCGCAGATACATGGGGACTTCCTCCATCAGGGCGCGGCTGCGCTCGACCTCCTCGGAGGGGCCGAAGCCGTCGAAGAGGTCGCCCTGGAGGGAGGCGTCGAAGTCGCGCTTCTTGCCGCGGGCGTTGGACCACTGTGGGCACTCCGGGGAGGCCCAGAAGATGTCCGTCACCGGCCACTTGTCGACCGGGGCTTCTCGGATGTCGCCGCGGTAGTGGTCGACGGTGGGGAAGTTCGCGGCGTGCGACTCGATCGCCCGCTCCCAGTGGTTCGCCGCGCGCTCCATGCGGACGCCGGGGATGGAGTGCATGCCCTGGCTGGAGCCGCCGGCGCCGCAGAACCAGTCCATGACCGTGAGCGCGTCGTTGTCGTGGCGGTACATCATGCGGCGAGCTCCGTCTCGGTGTGGGGGTGGCGCTTGAGCGCCTGCTGGAGGTGGTTTTTGCTGACGCCGAGCCGGGCGGCTGCCTGCTCGTAGCCGACGCCGTAGCCGAGGAGTTCGCGGCCGTCGGCGGCGAGGTCGGCTTCGCGGGAGACGGCGGCGTTGCGGGCCTTGAACAGGGCCTGGTTGCGCAGCCGCGGATCGAGGTCGTTGTGCTCGGCCAGCCACTCCTGGTGGGCCTGCTCGCAGCGCTGGCACATCGGCAGCTGCTGGCGCTGGTGGATCCACCAGCCGCGGTCGGTGCCGCAGTGTCCGGTCCAGTCGGGGTGGGCGGTGGGGTCGTCGATGGTGTCGTCGTCCCAGGCGCCGGGCGGGGCCCAGCCGTTGGCCCGGGCGAAGTTGCGGGTGCGGCTGGTGTACTTGTTGGCCGTCGGCCGGACGGATGCGAGTTGCTGGTAGGCGGACTCCAGGCGTTCGGCGAGGTCGCGGCGGATGGTGGGCTGCCGGCCGTTGGCGATGCTGAGGATGCGGTTGTGGGAGGTGTTCGCGGCGTCGGCGATGGTCGCGTAGGAGTGGCCGAGGGAGGACAGGGCCTGGGCTCGGCGCGTGCTGCCGGTGGCGTCGAGGTATTGGCCGCGGTCGCCCTGTGCGGGCGCGGTGACGGCCATGATCTTTGCGTGGGTTTCGTTGCGGATCTTCGTGCGTTGGCCGTTGTAGATCCGCAGGAGGGCGTTGAGCTCCAGGCCGGTGGCGGTAACGAGGGTTTTCCAGGACATGGTCTGGTGCAGTTCGCGGAGTCGGGCCTGCGCCTGGTCCGGGCTGGTGAAGGGGCTGCGGCCGAGCTGCCGGTTGACGCGCGTCTGCTTGTGGTGGCGGCGGCGTGCGGTGTTGCACGGCTCGCACTTGCAGGGCGGGCGGTATCCGGGGCTGCCGTAGGCGCGGGCGGTGGTTCCGTGCGGCGGGGTGGGGCGGGCGGCCATCAGTCCTCCTTCCGGGTGGCGGTGGGCAGTGCGTTGATGCGGCGGCAGGTCCACAGGTCGGTGGTGTCGGTGGGCGGCTGGTTGTCGGGGGCGGCGGGGAGGTGGCGGGCGGGCCGGGTGATGAGCGCGAAGGCGACGGCGGCGACGCCGACGGTGAGGCCGAAGCCGGCGAGGAACAGGGCGGTGGAGTGGCCCATCAGGCGACCCTCCCCTGCATGGCGGCGACGGTGCCGCGCCAGCGGCGGACGGCGGACTTGTCGCGGGTGTGGCCGAAGCCGTCGCAGCGGGTCACGCCGTCTTTGTGAAGGCTCACGGCGAACCGACCCCAGTCGTGGTCGCGGTCCGGGGGGTCAGGCAGCTCGTGGTCGCGGGCGACCTTCCAGAACAGAAACGGCTGGCCAGTGCGGGCTATCTCGACGAAGGTGGGGCGGACGAGGTCAACCCAGGTTTCATAGTCGTCGATTCGCTGCTGAGTGCGAGACTTCGGCACAGAGCCGTCGAGAGCCAGCTGTATGGGAGCGCTCATCGCTGCACCTCCTTCCTGCGCCGCTTGTAGGCAGCGCTCGCTGCGTTCTGGCAGGCGCGGCAGGCCCGCCCGTCGGGACGGGCGTAGGTGTTCTCAGGGGTGAATTCGTGGCCGCGGTGGCAGTGGGTCTTGCGAGCGTTCTTGGCCCATGTGCTGCGTCCGCGCAGGACGTTCACTGTGTCCGTTACGGGCTCAAGGTGGGCGGGGTTGATGCAGCGTCGGTGCATGCAGTCGGTGCCACCGGGGCATGTCGGAGCGTTGCTGTGACAGCGGTGGTCTATGACCATCCCGGCCGGTATGGGTCCTATGAAGGCGAGGAACGAAGCGCGGTGCGCGCTCTCGCGCTTGGGCGCGCCACACACGCCGTATCCATCGCGGTCGAGAGCCTTCTGCCAGATCCAGCAGCCAGTGTGGGGATCCTCAACGCTGTTGGCGATCAGCCGATGCTTGGTCGCTTCCCGGTACTGCTTGTCGTAGGGACGGTTGCCGGTGAGGTCGGCAGACCATGTGGGGCGCGGCGGTGCCGCCGGGAGCGGGAGCCCAGCGCGCCTGAACTCTGCCTTCCAGCGCTGGTAGTGCATCTCGCACATTCCGCGCTTCGCCGCCTCGCGGTCGCAGCCCGAGTTGCTGCATTCCACGAACGGCTTGGCCAAGGCGTGACCGTTCAGGCCGCCGGGGACTTCGGCGAGCCACGTCTCGTAGTCCTCGGCCTGCCGCTGCGTCTTCGTCTTGCGCGGCTCGGGGACGCTGCCGTCGAGGGCGGGCTGCACGGTCGCGGTCATGACACCGGCTCCTTGATCTGTGCGGTGACGGCGGTGAGCACGTCGTCGCTGGGCGTCCAGAAGCCGAGCGCGCCCTTGGCGGGCACGGGCTCCGGGAGGGCAATGACGTTGGTCAACTCCCAGTGGTAGAGGCCGGGCTGGGCCCAGTAGCTGCAGCAGACCTGGTTGCCGTTGTCGAAGTGGCAGCCGGTGATCGTGGCGATGGCGACGACCGCGGAGTACACGTCGAGGTGGTCGCCGTAGACCTGGGCGTCACGGTCGGGCTGGGCTCCGGCGTGGATGAGGATGTGGGCGCCCTCGTGCTTGGCGGGGAGCTTCCAGCTGCGGTTCTCGACACGCTTCGACTGGTGGGCGATCGCGCCAGCCCAGGGCTGGCGAATGGTCAGGGCCTTCATCGGCTGGTCTCCTCGCTGGTGTGCTGGTGCAGGAGGTGGGTGTCGTCGATGCCGCGGTCGTGGAGAACGTGGTTCACGGCGCCCCGGATGGCTCCGGTGAGTGCTTCGCGGAGTTCTGTCGAGAGACCGGGCCGGTGGGCGATCTGGACGGCGAGATCCCAGGCGTCGCCGCCGCGGCCCCAGGCGAGTTCAGTGGTGGTCTTGAGGTAGCGGGCGCCGAGGTTCACGGACCAGGCCGACATGTCGACGGCGCTGTCGAGGAGGCTGACGAGTTCGTCGCACGCCTCGTCGATCTGCTCGTCGCTGGCCTTCCCGGCCCAGCGGTGCTCGACGGCGCTCCGGATTCGGCCCTCAGCGTCGAGAGCGGCTTGTGCCTGCAGCTTCGCCGCGAGGGCGCGGAGGTCGTCGTCGGTGTAGGTGAGGTCGGTCATCTGTGATTCCCTTGGGGTGAGAGGCCGCCCGCACTGCCCGCGGGCGGCCGTTCGCGTGTGCGGGCTACTGCTCGGTGGGGGTGGTGGCCGGCTTGCCGGTCTTGCCGCCGGTGAGCTCGTCGGCGCTCACGCGGGGGGCCGGGAACTCGTCCTCGGCGGTGACCTCGCCGCGCTGGATCGACTTGTAGATGACGATCAGCTGGGCGACGTCGTGCTCGGTCCACTTCGTCGACGGCCGGTCCAGGCGGTTTTCGATGCGGTCGGCGGTGATGCCGATGCCCTCGAACGTCTTGATGGCGTCCGCGACGCGCTGGGCGAGGGGCTTGCCGCCGCCGTCCCGCAGCGTCTGGTTGCACAGCTCCTTGGCCTCCTCGACGAACCAGGGCGGCAGGATCGCGAAGATCGCCTCGCGGACGCGGCGGGCGCCGTTGTTGGCGTTGTTCTCGTAGATGTCCCGCATGTCCGTGAGCTGCTTGCTGCCGTTCTTCGTGTCGCGGCGGTGCGGGACGATGAACGTCGAACTGTTGCGGGAGTTGGTCTGGACGTCCCAGGCGAAGGCCTGCATCTCGGACTGGCCGTAGTCGTCGTCGCGGCGCATCTCGACCAGCCCGTACTGGACGTTGCCCCAGACGCGGGCCAGCTCGCGGGCGAGGTGGACGGACGCGCCGGTGACGGTGGAGCCGCCGCGGGAGTAGCGGAAGAAGGCGCGCTCGGCGAGGCCCTGCTGCTTGCACGACTCGCGCATCTCGGCGACGGCGGCCTGAATGTTGCGGGGGCACTGCTGGGCCACGACGACCGCGGCCTGCACCTCGGCGGCGGCGCGGGACTGCTCGACGGCCGTGCCCTGCCCGATGCGGGCCGGCGCGCTGTTGGACGGGATGGGGATGGGCTGGTTCACAGGTACTCCTCTTGGTCGCGCTTCTCCGCGTAGGGCGGGAGAGGCAGGTAGGTGATGCGGTCGTTGAAGCCGGGCCAGGTGTCGGTGCGCTGGCATTCGGCGTAGATCTGCAGGGCGCGGTCGTTGCGGGCGGCGCCGAGGGTGAGTGCGGGGAAGTCGAGTTCGACCAGGTGCACCAGGTAGGGCGCGGTCTTCGTCTGGAACACGAAGACGAACGCGGGCTCCTGGCCGCCGGTGAGGTCGAGGGCTTTGACGGCGTCGAGGTACCAGGCGGCTTGGGCGTGGTAGCCGTGCTCGTACACGGCCCGCTGGAGTGCAGTGGGGTCGACGGCCCGGGCGGTCTTGTAGTCGACGACGACGAGCCGGCCGTTGTCCTGGCGGTGGGGCATCCAGTCGGGGCGGGCTCGGCGCCACACGCCGTGGCGCTCGTCCTGCCAGAAGAGGGACTGCTCGGCGACACCATTGCCGGGGGCGAACAGGGCGCCTGCGGTGGGGTGCTGGCGGATCGCCTCCGCCATGGCCTGTACCTGCTCGTGCTCCTTGGTGAGCAGTGGCACCTTGCCCTCGTCGTAGGCGAGGTCGCGCAGTTCGCGCGCGGCGACCTTCTTCCAGTCGGGGAAGTCGATGACCTCCAGTTCCGGGCCCTCCCCGAGTACGGCGAGGTGGGCGGCGTGGCCGAGGTCGAACTCGCGCTTGCGGGGCTGCTGGTTGTCGCGCTCCCACTTGAAGATGGCGGGGCATCCGGGGTCGAGGAGCTTGCGGGCGCCGGAGGAGGAGAGGCTGCCGCCGGGGACCGGGTCGGCGTGGTAGACGTCGATCGGCATGCCCGGGTACACGCCCCGCTCCGTGACGACCGATCCGGTCGGCGCCTCGACGGCGGCGGTCACGCCACACCGTCCAGGGGCATGGGGCGGGCGCACGGCTCGCACAGCGGCTGTCGGGGCGCCCCGACGAACGGGCCGTCCTCGTCGCCGCACCGGATGCAGACCAGCCCGGCGGCCCTCTTCAGCTTGTCGATGCCGTCCTCGTCGTACTTGGCCATGCGGACGGCTTCGGCCTCTGCCGGGTAGGCCGGGGTGAGCTTCGCCAGTTCCACCGGCGGGGCGTAGGCGAGGAGGTCGAGGAGCTTCTGGTGGTAGGTGCCGGGCTGGTAGCCGCCTCGGTGCCCGAACGTCCACAGCACGTGGCGGGCGACTTCGGCGGGAATGGTGTGACTCGTGGTGCTCATGAGGTCTCCAAAAGGGTGTGCTGGTTGGCGGGCAGCCGCCCCTGACCGGGGGGTGGGCGGGGCGACTGCCCTGGGGTGGCGGCGCGGAGTGGGGGGCTCGACGCGTCGCCGGTCTTCGGTTGTGGATCAGGCGGTCAGGTGTGGGCTGCGACCTTCGGGATCACGGCGATCACGGTGTTGACGCCGGTGCCGGACTCCTTGAACGCGCCCTCAGGTAGCGGGTGCAGCTCACCGCCCTGCATGTCGAGGAGCGCCCGGAACTCTCGAGTCAGGGGCGTGTTCCGGAAGGTGACGCCGTTCGACATGACCGCCACCAGCAGGCCGCCCGCCTTCAGGAAGCGGTGGGCGTGCATGACGTGCCGGATGTCGTCCTGCCGGGCGAACGGCGGGTTCATCACCACCCGGTCGTAGCCGGGGATGCCGGCGCCGGGCGCGGTGGTCAGGAAGTCGCGGACCAGGATGAGGTTGGCGTAGCCCGCGTCGAAGATGACCGTGGCGTTCGACTCCTGCACTTCGATGCAGTCGACTACGCAGCCCTCGGCTGCGACCGCCGACGCGATGGCGCCCTGCCCGGCGGACGGCTCCAGCACGGTCATGCCGGGCTTGATGTCGGCCAGTTCGATGAGCTGCTGGACGACCGGGCCGGGGGTGGGGAAGTAGCCGAACTGCTGCTTGTTGCTGACGATCTCGCCGGTGAGGATGACGGGCTCGATCGCCTCGGCGGCGTCGCCGTCGAACAGGTGGGCGCGCTCCTTACGGTTCCACTTGCCGCCTGCCGCCTCGAGTACCTTCGCGGTGTCGAGGTACAGCTTGCGGTCGAGGGTGCCGGTGAGGACGAGTCGGGGCCCGTCGAACTCGGCGCGGTCGAGGACTTCAAGGACGATGGTGGGGACCTTCACGGTCTTCTCCTGGGATGCTGGTGTCGGATCCCCGGGCGGTTGCGACGTCCGGGGCTTCTTGTTGGGGTGCAGGGTCAGCGGTTCGTGGGCTTGCGGCGGCGGGCGATGCGCGCCGGCTGGGTGTCGCGGGCCTGGCAGGGGCAGTTCGGGTGGTGCTGGCGGTTGATGGCGAGCTGTCCCGGCAGGCCGCTGACGGTGGTGCGGATCAGGTGGCCGTCACGGATGCCGTCGATGCTGGTGGGCCTACTCATCGGCGGTGTCCTCGTTGAGGCTGGCCTCGAACTCGGCTTCCACGGCGTCGTCGAGGTCGCGGAAGAAGTTGGTGGCGAAGCGGTGGAAGGCCTCCCCGTCGGGGGTCAGTTCGGTGGTGTTGTCGGACACGGGTGCTCCTTGTGGTGGTAGTTGTGCGCCGCTCCGCCGGCCCGGTGGTCATCCGGCGGGCGGCGAGATCAGTTGGTCTTGGCCTGCGGTGACTGGTGCAGGGGCACGACCGGGGTGATGCCGGGCATCTCCTGCGTGCGCTCGGCCGCGGTCTCGGCGAGGCGCCGGATGTCGAGGCGTCGTTCGGCGTCGGCCAGGCGGCCTTCGAGGTCGGCCACCCACCGGGTGCGCACTTCCAGGTCGGCCTTCGTGGCGGCGTGGGCGCGCTTCTCCTGGGCCAGTTCCGCCTCCAGGTCGGTGGCGTACTGGTCCTGGATCATGAAGAAGTCGTCTGCGGCGGCCTGTCGGGTGAGGAGCTTGACGTTCTCCTCGCGCAGTTGGCCGACGAGGCCCTCCAGTTCGGCGATACGGTCGGCAGCCCGGTGGCTGCCGGTGCCCTTCAGGCCGGGGATGTGGTCGATGAGGCTCACGACGCTTCTCCCTTGCTGGTGGTGGAGAAGTCGGCCTGGGTGCGGTGGTGGCGGCCGTCGCGGACGCAGGCGGAGCAGTTGTCGCGGTAGTACACGGAGTTGCCGCGGACCTGGGTGACGGTGCCGGCGGTGACGGTGCCGCAGCGGGAGTCGATGATGGTGTCGCCGACCTGGAAGTCGATCGGCTCGTTCAGGCGGGCGATGGTCACGACGCCTCCAGTCCGGTGCGGTCGATGTAGCCGGCGGCTGCCGTGTCGGCGTAGTCGCGGGCGGTGGTGAGCTCGAAGTTGCGCTCGCGCTCGAAGGCCAGCTCGGCTTCCAGTCCGGCCTCCCGGACCGTGAGCCGCTGGATCGCGGCCCGCATGTCGGCGTTCGACATCGGGCGCCGCACGGTGACCGTGTTCGTCTCGGCCGTCCACGTCTGGGGGCGGTCCCAGTCGGCGCCCGGGTAGGCGCCCTGGAGGAGGGCGGCGATGCGCTGGGAGCCGCCGGCCGCGAACTTGATGATCTGGCCGTCGACGCCGAGGGCGCGGGCGAGGTAGGTGCGTTCGGTGGCCCCGGTGGCGTCGGTCCAGATCGGGGTGACGAGGATGGTGGCGGCGCCGGGGGCGATCTGGTGGAGGCGGTAGCCGAGTTGGTGCTGGTGCCGCCGGCGCCTGGACGCTGACGCTTTGCGGGGGCGGGCCGGGAGGGCTTCCATGACGGTGGTCATCACGCCACCTGCCGCAGGGTGCGGGCCCGGTTGTCGGCTGCGGCCTGGGCGGTGATGGTGGCGAGCTTGTCGAGGGCGGCCTGGCTGGTGAGGCTGAGGGCGATCTGGATGCCGCCGAGGGCGATGAACGCGTGCCCGTCGTGCTGGTCGTAGTGGATGCTGTCGGGGTTGTCGCCGAGGGCGATCGTCTGGTTGAGCACGCGGGTCGGGTTGTTGGTCACGACGCCTCCTCGGCGCGGTCGGTGGTGGAGTCGGCGGCGTCGGCGAAGGTGATCAGCGTCGAGGGCGTCGGTCCGTTTTGGTCCGGGTCCACGCGCGAGATGGCGTCGTCCCAGCCCTCGCGCCAGTTGGCGTTGTAGAGGCCCTCGCTATCGGCCGAGGCGCGCACCGTGGCCGCGTCCTCAATAGCCTCGGCCAGGGCGTGCTCGCCGATGGCCTGCTGGTAGCGCAGGTGGGTGTCCTCGGCGAGGATCGTGCGGAGATAGGCGTCGATCTGAGCGGGCGTCGCGTGAAAGCGGGAGGGTCGCGCCTCGGCCTTCTCCGCCCGCTCGCGCCAGCACTGCTTGCCCGCTTGGTGGTGCTCGACGGCGCGGCGGAGCTCCGGCAGCGTGTTGCGCTCCATGAAGGCGGCGTCCTCGCGGGCGCTGGCCAGTGCCGCCTTGAGGCGCGCGACTTCGGCTTTGGCCGCCTTCCCCTGCCGGGACAGTTCGCTGCGCAGTCGGCCGACGAGTTGACGCTCCCGGGTGAGGCGGAGGTCGTCGCGGACCCAATTCCCGTGGTAGGCGTTCGCCTTGCGCCAGCCGATTTGCTCCCAGTGGCGGTGGTAGGCCACGGCGGCGAGTAGCTCGGTGACCATGGTCGGTGCGGCGGCGGTGAACGCGGCGTCGGCATGGTCCTGCTTTCCGCCGCCGAACACTGCGAGCGGCTCGCCTGCCTGATTGGTGACGACGCCGATGCGTTCGTTGGCTAGCCACGGCCCGTCGGTGGCAGCCTCCAGCAGGGCCGCGTACTCCGCGAGCCGGGTGTCGTTGAGCGGCTGGGGCTGGTCGCCGACCGGCACCGGCAGCGCACCCTGCGCGGCCACAGCGGCGGGCAGCGTGTGCCCTGCCCTGGTCGCGTAGGCGATCTGCTCGGGCGTCAACGGCTCGTCGTGCTCCTCAGCACGGTGCGCCGCCAGGTGCCAGGCGCGGGCCTCGGTGTACTTGTCGGGGATACCGTGCGCCGCCCAGTAGCAGTCGGAGTCCGGGCAGTGGATCGGGGAGATGTTCATGCCGCTACCTGCCTCTGCTCGCCGGGGTGGGTGAGGTTGCGGACGGGCTTCCACGGGAACTTGCCGGAGCCGGGGCACTGCTCGGACCAGTTGCGGCCGTACCAGCGGTGGTTGCCCATGACGCAGTCCTTCGTCATGGCCCGGTCCTTCAGGCAGCACTGGCACCAGCCGCGCGGGCGGGCAGGCTCGGGAACGGCGGGGTAGACGATGCGGTAGCAGGGGTGGCCGACGGTGCGGCGCTTCTCGCCGTCGATGCGGAAGCGGAGGTATCCGCCGCCCGCGCCGACGATCGTGGCGGGCTTGCCGTCGTACTCGATCCGCATGCCGTGCCGGGCGGGCACGTCGTAGGTTCGGCGGATCCACTCCATCGTGCTGGTCACAGCGCACCTCCCATGGCCTCGAATGCGGCGCGTCGTTCGCGGTCGGACTGGAGGGCGGTCCACCAGCAGTAGAAGAGGGCGTCCAGCGCGGCCGGCTTCTCCTCGTCGGGCAGGCAGTCGAAGGCGATCCGGCCGATCTCCTCGACCTCGAAGCCCTCCGGGTGCGTCTCGGTCAGCAGCTCCTCCGCCTCGTTCCAGACGGCCTGGAACGCGGACAGCTGCGGGAGCTTCGCGGTGATCTCGTCGAACGGGGTCAGGTCGTTCACGACGCACCGCCCTCAAGCAGTGCGCCGATCGCGGCGACGACGTCGGACACGGCCTGGTTGTACGCCTCGTCCTCCGGCGTGCCGGTGTCCTCGTGCAGGTACTCGCTGCGGGCGGCCTCGATCGCCTCGTTCACAACAGAGGGGCGCGCTTCGCGTCGCCCCTCAAGCAGCGACTCGGCGATCAGCTCGTCCAGGGTGTCCACGGCGTCGCGGGCATCGCCCGAAGCGAGCGTCGACTTCAGTAGGTGCGCCAGCTCTTCACGCAGTTCGGCGCGACGGCTGGGGCTAGAAGGGTCCGGACTCTGAGAAGATGTGGACATGGTCCACGCTCCTGTTCTTCAGGGTTCTGGTGGTGTGGATCGAGGCCGTTCCCCGTGCTTGGCCGTTCGGGGGGCGGCCTCTTTGCCGCTCAGGCGGCGGCGCGGGCCGGCTTGTCGTCGGCGGTTTCGCCGTTGAGCCAGGCGTCGAGGTCGCTGACCTTGTAGGCGTAGCGGCGGAGCCCGTGGCGCTTGCCCTTCGGGCCGACTCCTTCACTGCGCCACCGGTAGAGGGTGACGACGTGGACGCCGAGGTAGTCGGCGGCGTCGGCGCTCCAGAGCCATCCCTTCGGCGGAGGCTTGGGCTTGTTCGGCATCGGTCTATTCCTTACCTGTGGGGGTGGATGATCGAGACGTTCGTTTCTGATCTGGAGACGACGGAGGCGCGAAAAGGGGCCATATGGCACTACCGACGGCCTCCGCGAGGGCTGTCGCGTCATCGACGTCCGCGTTGTCCTGCCTGCCGGTCAGGAGCTTCTCTATGACTCCCTGGCTGACTCCGGACTCTTCGGCCAGGGAACGGACCGAGAAGGGTTGCCCTCGACCCGGAAACTCCATGTAGTGCTTGAAGATCAGGATGCTGCGCAGGGTCCAGCGCCTGCTTGCACGTCGGCTCACGATGCCCCCGAGTGGTGCGGAACTGTTTGCCTAACAGAGCAAAGCATAGTGGAGCCGATTCGTCTACAGATCCGAGACGATCCGCCGACGACTATCAGCAAAGTTCTTGTCTAGATAGCATTGATCTGTAGACGAACTGTCTCGGATCTCAGATGGTTGTACGGACTGAGCTGGTACTTTCCACCAGCACGCCACCCCCCTAGAGAGACAGTCGGTACTCAAGTGACTCAAGAGGAAGAGGACATGACGGCAGCCGCCCAAGACCGTCCGACCGGTACGGGCGAGCCAAGCCCCCGAGGTGCACTCTCGCAGCTCATCCAGGACGCCAACGACCGCGGCCTGTCCTACGCCAAGATGTCCGAGCGAGCCGTCGACCCGGACACTGGCACCAAACTGTCCAAGCCCTACCTCCAGCGCCTCGTCACCAACCCTCCAGCCAACGCGCCCAGCCCGGCCCAAATGCGAGCCATAGCCGAGGCCCTGCGCATCAGCGAGCGGCGCGTCAAGGCCGCCGCAGCCGAGCAATGGCTGGAATACAAAGCAACAGAGCTGGCGGGCTACAACGACGACGTGCGCATCATCGTCGCCCACCTCGGGGACATGTCCGAGCCTGAACTGCGCCGTTGGCGGGCGATGATTGAGGCCGACGAGCGAGCGCGCCGCGAAGGCGAGTAGCACCGGACCCCGAAGCGGCGGCGGCACGTGACTGAAAAAGTCCCTAAGTAGACATTCATCAGAACGGATTGTCGCCGTCTGCTCACCGGACGTACCCTTCCACAACCGTGTGCCCCCGGCACACGGTTGCCCAAGTGCAACGCACCAACGGGAGGGCGCCATGCTGCGCGTCGAGTACGAAGCCACCGAAAGCCTGCCTCCTGGGCAACTGGTCGACATAACCGAATCTCGCGGCCGGGTGGACGTCAAGATCCGCCAAGACGCCGACGCCCACGAGTACACAGCGGCCCTCAATGTCGCACTGAAACTTTTCCTCGCCGACTGCAACTGGTTCCAGATCTGGCGCGGCAGGGTGATCAGCGCCCACTCCCCCGACAGCCCGCTCACTGTTGAGTACCAGGTGGACGACCAGATCGACCGGCGCAAGTGCGTGGAGGTCCGCGAGTCCTGCGGCCACGTGGTAGTGCACGTCGCCAGATCCGCGACAGTTGCCGACTTCGTCAACGCCATCAACCCCTCGACCGAAGCTTTCCTGGCCGGCGGGCAGTGGTTCCAGCTTTGGCAGGGTGAGATCATCACGATGGACTCCCCAGGCAGCGCCGCTGCCTGACCCGCCTCACCCTCGGAGCACTGCATGCCCGGCTACATCGAAGACCGGTGGATGACCAAGAAGCCGGACCCGGTGACCGGCAAGAAGCGCAAGACCGATCGGTGGGGCAAAGGGAAGCGGTACAGGGTTGCCGGCATTCCTGGAGTGAAGGACCGCAGCTTCGAGAAGCTGCACGGCCCCGAGGGGGCGAACGCCTGGCTGGCGAAGGCTCAGCACGAGTCAACGTCTGGGGAGTTCATCGATCCGCGTCGCGGGCAGATGCTGCTGCGGGACTACATCGAGCAGGAGTGGTGGCCGCGCCGCGACTACGACAACCCCTCCACCGAGAGCACGGTAAGGGGCCGGGTGTGGACCCACATCATCCCTCACCTTGGCGACTATCAGCTGAACGCCATCAAGACGAAGCAGCTTGCTGAGTGGCTCAAGACGCTGAAAGCCACCGCCGGGCCTGGCACTGGCAATGAGGCGTGGCGCTACCTGTCCTCGATCTTCCAGTCGGCCATCGACGATGAGCGGATTACCCGCAACCCCTGCCGGAAGCAGACCACCCTGCGCGTGCCGACCCGCCCGCCGGCCAAGGCCAGGGCCTGGTCCAAAGATCGCGTACTGGCCGTGCAGGAGGCCATGGACGACCGGTTCCAGATCTGCGTGGATCTAGGCGTGGGCGCCGGGCTGCGCTCCGGTGAAGTCTTCGGCCTGTCGGTTGACGATGTCGACTTCGAGGGGCGGCGCATCCTGGTCCGCCGCCAGGTGAAGAAGGTGGGTGCCAAGCTTGTCTACGCCCTCCCTAAGGGCGAGAAGACGCGGGAAGTGCCCGTCCCGGACTACCTGCTGAAGCGGATCCAGGAGTCCCTCGACAGGCGCCCGGCGCAGCCGGTGACGCTCCCCTGGAAGGATCCCCGGCCTCCGACCACGGACCGAGAAGCCGAGGAGCGGGAGCCACAGGAGCACGCTTTGATCCTCACCTCCGCCTGGGGTGGCGCCGTCCGGCGTGACGGATTCGACCGGCGTATCTGGAAACCCGCGCTGGCGGCAGCCGGCGTCATCCCGCAGCCGGTGGAGACCAGGCAGCCGATCCTTCACCGGCCGGGCAAGTTCCGCACTGTGGTGGCATACGAGGAGAGCCGGGAGAATGGCTTCCATGCGCTGCGGCACACCTTCGCCTCGGTGCAGCTGGACGCGCGGGAGCCGATCGTGGCAGTCTCGAAGTGGCTGGGCCACGCGGATCCGTCGATCACGCTCCGGATCTACGCGCACATGATGCCCGAGGCGGATGGCCGGGGCCGCTCAGCGATGCAGAACTGGTTCGAGAGTTCTTCCTAGTAGATCTCCCCAGATTCTCCCCAGCCTGAATGATCAAGTCGGTTGAGGCCCCCTCCCCAGCACCGAGGAGGGGGCTGCTTCATGTGCTTACCGGACACCGATGGCGGTCAGTGCACGCCTTTGACCTGGGGAAAGTGTTGCCGGGAAGTACAGGTAGCAGACGCCGCCGGTGCCGGAGACGACCTTGCCGGAGGCGTTGTACCGCTTGGTCCGCAGCCAGATGTTCTCCCACTCGCGCCGCCGGTAGACGCGCCGCACGGCCTCGTTGCTCTCCGAGGCCGGGTCGTTGGCGATCACGTCGCCGTCGCCGGTGAAGCCGATGACGGTCATCAGGTGCCCGGCGGTGCCGTACCCGGCGCCGGTCAGCTCCTCCTTCAGGAAGGACTGGGAGGTGATGGCCGGGATGCCCGCCGCGATCAGCGTCTCCAGGTCGGTGAGCGAGCCGAGCCGGGTGACCACGGCCTGGAGGTCCTTGAACGTGGCCGCGTAGGCGGCGTTGAACGGCCAGTTGCCGCAGCCGGCGTACTGATAGTCATACGTGAAGCGGGCCGCGTGGCACACCTGCGGATCGGCGTACGACGGATCCACCCAGGCCAGTTGCTCCGGCGTGAGCCGGCCGCCCCAGTACTCGATGATCATCTGGGAGGACGTCGGGCTGCACCAGGCCTCGCCGCCGTTGTCGTACTCGGGGTACCGGCCCTTGTGGATCTCCTGCGAGTACCGCGGGACGATCAGTTCCCTGGCGAGGCCGGGCACGGACGCCGGGACGGTGAAGCGGTCGGGTACGTCGGAGCCCATCGCGCCGAGCCGCCACACGGTGGGCGTGGCCTTGGTGCCGGGCTTGCGGTAGAGGGTCAGGCGCAACCGGTACGAGGCGAGGCGCAGGCCTGCCGACGGATCGTCGATCGCCAGGGTGTCGGTCCAGACGGTGCTCCTGCCGTCGCTCTGGTCGTCGACCGAGGTGCGCCGGATGTCCTGGTCGCCTGCGGCCCAGCGGCCCATCACGTACCAGGGGGTGCTGGTGCCGTCGGTGTAGGCGGCCTTGATCTCCGCCTGGAGCCAGGTGCCGGCCGGGGTGTGCGCGTTCCAGGAGACGATCGCCTCCGTCGCGGGGACGGCGAGCCGGTGGACCGGGGACGTCCAGGTGCCGTACTCCCAGCGGGCGGTGGCGCCGGTGTGCGGGTCCGTGTAGTCGGTGGTCCCTGCGGGCTTCGCGATCGCCACGCCGGGGCGGGCGCCCGCGACGGCGCGGGTGCCTCGGGCGGTACCGCCCCACCAGTCGCCGTACGAGGTCCAGGCCCGGTTGTCCACGTGGGCCGGGACCGTGCGGGCGGGCTGCGCGGTGTCGGTCGTCATGGGCTCCTCGGTGTCGGCGGCCGCCCGGCCCGAGCCTGCCGCGACGGCGGCGGCGACGGCGGCGGCCAGGACGGTTCTGCGGGACGGCTGTTCGGCTCTGCGCATGGCGGGGACCCCCGGAAGTCGGAGTCGGGCAGGGGCGGGGCAGGTCCGTGGCACGGTCGGTCGCACACGTGCATGCGCCACATAGCAGCACAGCCCGCCGGGTCCCGCCAGCACTTCGGCCCGCGCCACGCCCACCAATATTGGCGTCGACCACTGGCACGCGCCCGGGGCGCCGTCGTTAGAGTGCTGCGCGAGATGAATCCGCCCTTCCGCCCCGCACCGGGGCCCGCCGTCCGTGACCTGGCCTCCCGGATCCGCCGCCTCCCCCCTTCTTGCGGCCCGGTCCGTCTCGTCGGCGTCGACGGGCACGCCGGCTCCGGAAAGACCACGTTCGCCGAGCAGTTGGCCGTGGCACTGGGCGGCGCGCCGGTGCTGCGCCTCGACGACATCGCCACCCACGACGAACTGTTCGGCTGGACCGGGCGCCTGCTGGACCAGGTGATCGAGCCGCTGGCCCATGGCCGGACCGCGCACTACGCCCCGTACGACTGGCGCGCCCGCCACTTCGGCCCGCCGCGCCCCCTGCCGCCCGCTCCGGTGGTCCTCGTGGAGGGCGTCGGCGCGGGACGCCGGGCGCTGCGGCCTCACCTGGCCCTGCTGCTGTGGATGGAGCTGCCCCGTGAGGAGGCCTGGGCGCGGGGAAGGTCCCGGGACGGGGAGGAACAGCGGGAGTTCTGGAACGGATGGGTACCGGCGGAACGCCGGCATTTCACCGACGATCCCTCGCGGCCGTTCGCCGATCTCCTGGTACGACAGCGAGAGAAGGGGTACGAGGTGACTCCGGGGCCTGCGGGGCATGTTGGACCGGACCAGCCCCTCACGCACGGTGACGGACCGCCCGCGGTGTGCTGAACTTGTGAAGGGCCTTGCGGAACAACTTGCCGGAGTGCTTCAACTCGGCTTGACCGGGGGCCCGTACAGGTCTTACGTTCTGAATGTGCGGCCATTCGGAGCCGCCCACAGACGCGAAGCCCCCGGTTGTTCCCCCGTGATCGGGGGCTTCGTTCTGTCTTCTTCCGGTTTTCCGGGTGCCGCGCGACGCCGAGTGCTCACCCTCGGTCACCGTGCGGGAGTGCGCCGCATCCGCTCCCACCTCGCCGAACGCAGCGTGCGGCACCCTACGGGGGCGCCGCCCCCGCAGGTACGATGCCCTCGTTGCGACCTACGGACGGTTGCTTCGCACACCTTGCAACTCCGGTCCGTGGCACAGCGGTTCGAGCAGGGCAGCCGGCTGGGGGACGGCTCGTTGGCATACCGACGGGGGCACGGTTCGTGGGGGACGTGATGGACTTCGGCACGCAGGGCCCGCAGGCCCCGGCCGACCTCGCCTGGCTGCGAGGCGTGGACGCCTACACCATGGGCGCCTATCCGCAGGCGGAGGAGGAGTTCCGCGCCGCCGTGCGGATGGACTCCGGGATGGCCGACGGCTGGCTCGGGCTGCACGCGCTGCGCGTCGACACGACGACCGCGCTGCTCAGGATGTTCCGGCACCGGGACCGCTTCGGGGAGCAGCGCGCCCGCTATCACCGCACCCTCAACTCCTGGTACTGGCTGGGCTGGTGGGTGCAGCCCGTGCTGGAGCGCCCTCGCGATCTGCTGCTCGCCCACGCCTCCCACTGGCTGGACGGCCGCCACGTCCCCGAGCTGGACCGCGCCCTCGCCGGGCTGCCGCCCGTGGACACGGACGCCCACGTCCGCTTCCTGCACGCCTGCCGCGCCTATCTGGTCAAGGACTGGGAGCAGCTCGTCCGCCACACCGATCCGCTCCTCGACGACCCGATGCTCGGCATCGAGGCGGGCCTGTTCGGCGGCATGGCCCGGGTCCGCCTGGAGATGTACGGGCAGGCCGAACCGCTGCTGTCCGCCGCGCTGATGCGCTGCCGCAGCGAGCAGCCCCAGCGCAAGGAGCTGCGCTACTGGCTGGCCCGGGCGCACGAGGGCACCGGCCGCAGCGCCGCAGCGCTTCCCCTGTACCGGGCCGTGCACCGCGTCGACCCTGCCTTCATGGACACCTCCGCCCGGCTCGCCGCGATCGCCGAGGGCGACGGGTACGACGACTCCACGGACCTGGCGGCGATCACACTCACCGGCGCCGGCCAGGACGCCGTGGACGGCCCGGACGGATTCGACCCGATCTTCGGCACCGAGGGCCGCGACCTGAGACTGCCCGATCCCGAACCGCCGGCCTCCGCACCCCTGCCGCCGGTCACCGACCCCGCGGTGCGCTCGCGGACCGGCCCGGCGCCGTCGCTGCCCGCCGGGCCCACCGACCCCGCCTTGCTCGAGGAGGCGCTCGCCGAGCTTGAGCGCATGGTCGGTCTGGAGCCGGTGAAACGCCAGGTCAAGGCGCTGTCGGCACAGCTGAACATGGCCCGGCTGCGGGCCGGGCAGGGCCTGCCGGTCCAGCCGCCCAAGCGGCACTTCGTCTTCTCCGGCCCCTCCGGCACCGGCAAGACCACCGTCGCCCGCATCCTCGGCCGCGTCTTCTACGCGCTCGGCCTGCTCGGCGGCGACCATCTCGTGGAGGCGCAGCGGGCCGACCTGGTCGGCGAGTACCTCGGGCAGACGGCCGTGAAGGCGAACGAACTGATCGACTCGGCGCTCGGCGGCGTGCTCTTCGTCGACGAGGCGTACTCGCTGTCCAACTCGGGCTACGGCAAGGGGGACGCGTACGGCGACGAGGCGCTCCAGGTGCTGCTGAAGCGGGCGGAGGACAACCGCGACCATCTCGTGGTGATCCTGGCCGGCTACCCCGAGGGCATGGACCGACTCCTCGCCGCCAACCCCGGGCTGTCCTCCCGCTTCACCACCCGCGTCGACTTTCCCTCCTACCGGCCCCTCGAACTCACCGAGATCGGCAAGGTCCTCGCCGCGGAGAACGGCGACCTGTGGGACGAGGAGGCCCTCGACGAGCTGCGCTCCATCGCCGGGCACGTGGTGGACCAGGGGTGGATCGACGAGCTGGGCAACGGGCGGTTCCTGCGGACGCTGTACGAGAAGAGCTGCGCGTATCGGGATCTGCGGTTGTCCGTGTATCCCGGGGTGCTGGGCAGGGAGGACCTGGCGACGTTGCGGTTGCCGGATCTGATGCAGGCCTACGGGGAGGTGCTGTCCGGGCGGGGGCCGCAGGATCCGCCCGGACTGTAGGAACTGGCGTAGAGGCTGTGGCCGGGTGGGTCCGCAGCCCGGCGTAGCGGGGTGCCGCTGCGCCCACCCGTGCCGCCCCAAGCGGCACGGCTGCCCGCAGCCAGGCCTACGTCGCCAGCACCTCCTCGCCGGACCTCGGCTCGGTGAGCTTCACCTCCCGCACCTCCCGGTGCGCGGGATCCCGCACCTCCCCCACCAGCAGCTCCAGCACATCCTCCAACGCGACCAGCCCGAGCACCTTGCCGGACGCGTCGGCCACCTGGGCCAGATGCGTCGCCGCCCGCCGCATCACCGTCAGCGCGTCGTCCAACGGCAACTCGGACCGCAGCGTCGTCATGGGCCGCCACAACTGCTGCGGCACGGCCCGGTCCGAGTGCTCCAGGTCGAGGACGTCCTTGACGTGCAGGTAGCCCATGAACGCACCGTTCTCCGCGGCCACCGGGAACCGGGAGTACCCGGTGCGGGCGGTGAGCTCGACGATGCGGCCGGGGGTGACCGACGGGCTGACCGTCACCAGCGACTCCCGTGTCAGCAGGACGTCCGTCACCGGGCGGGAGCCCAGCTCCAGGGCGTCCTCCAGGCTTTCGGCCTCCTCGGGGTCGAGCAGGCCCGCCTGGCCGGCGTCCTCCACCAGCCGGTTGAGCTGCTCGCTGGTGAAGACGGCCTCGACCTCGTCCCTGGGCTCGACGTGGAAGAGCCGCAGGATGCCCTGGGAGCAGGCTCCGAGGGCGGCGGTGATCGGCTTGCAGAAGCGGGCGAACCAGACCAGGCCGGGGCTGAGCCACAGCGCGGCCTTCTCGGGGGCCGCCATCGCCAGGTTCTTCGGGACCATCTCGCCGATGACGAGGTGGAAGAAGACCACGGCGGCGAGGGCGATGACGTAGGTGAGCGGGTGGATCATGCCGTGCGGCAGGTGGACCCACTCGAAGACCGGCTCCAGGAGGTGCGCGACGGTCGGTTCGGCGACCGCCCCGAGGGTGAGGGAGCAGATCGTGATGCCGAACTGGGCCGCCGCCATCATCTGCGGCAGCCGCTCCAGGCCGTAGAGGACCTGCCGGGCGCGGGCCGTGCCGAGGGGTTCGATCTGGCTGCGGCGTACGGAGACGAGCGCGAACTCGGCGCCGACGAAGAAGCCGTTGGCGAGCACCAGGAGTGCGGCGAAGGTCAGTTGGAGCACGCTCACCGGGCTGCCTCCACCACGGCGACGGGGGCCGTCCTGACCAGCCGGACCCGCTCGGCCCGGTAGTGGCCGACCTGGCGTACCGACAGCCGCCAGCCGGGCAGTTCCGCCTTGTCGCCGACGGCCGGGATACGGCCCAGCAGGTCGGCGATCAGACCCGCGACGGTCTCGTACGGGCCTTCGGGCACATCGAGGCCTATGCGCTGGAGGATGTCGACCCGGCAGCTGCCGTCGACGTCCCAGGCGAGCCTGCCGTCCTCCGGCGGCGCGGAGGCCAGTTCGGGCAGGTCGTGTCCGTCGTGCTCGTCGCGGACCTCGCCGACGATCTCCTCGACGATGTCCTCCAGCGTGACGACACCGGCCGTGCCGCCGTACTCGTCGACGACGACCGCGATCGGCTGCTCGCTGCGCAGGCGGGCGAGCAGCGGTCGTACGGGAAGCGTCTCGGGGACGAGCAGCGCCGGGCGGGCGATGCGGCCGACGGGGGTCCGCAGCCGGTCCTGCACGGGCACCGCCAGGGCGTCCTTGAGGTGGACCATGCCGACGACCTCGTCGATCCTCTCCCGGTAGACGGGGAAGCGGGACAGGCCGGTGGCGCGGGTCAGGTTGACCACGTCCTCGGCGGTGGCCGAGGACTGGAGGGCGCTGACCTTCACGCGCGGCGTCATCACGTGCTGCGCGGTCAGCTCGCCCAGCGACAGGGTCCGGACGAAGAGATCGGCCGTGTCCTGTTCCAGGGCGCCGGCCCGGGCCGAGTGGCGGGCGAGGGAGACGAGTTCGCCGGGGGTGCGGGCCGAGGCCAGTTCCTCGGCGGGCTCGAAGCCCAGGGCGCGCACGAGCCGGTTCGCGACGGCGTTGAGGCCGGCGATGACCGGCCGGAACAGCCGTGCGAAGACGTGCTGCGGGCCCGCCACGAAGCGCGCGACCTGGAGCGGCCTGGACACCGCCCAGTTCTTGGGCAGGAGCTCGCCGATCACCATCTGCACGGCGGAGGCCAGCAGCATGCCGACGACGACCGTGACACCGGAGACGGCGCCCTCGGGGACGCCGATCGAGGTGAACGGGCCGTGCAGCAGCTCGGCCAGAGCCGGTTCGGCGAGCATGCCGACGACGAGGGAGGTGATGGTGATGCCCAGCTGAGTGCCGGAGAGCTGGAAGGACAGTTCCTTGAGTGATTCGACGACGCGTTGGGCGCGCCTGTCGCCCTCGGCGGCGGCCTTCTCGGCCTCCGGCCGCTCGACCGTCACGAGTCCGAACTCGGCCGCCACGAAGAATCCGTTGGCGAGAATCAGCAGGAACGCGGCTGCCAGAAGCAGCAGGGGGGTGGTCATGATGCCGCCGCCTCCGCACGGTCGCGGACACGGTCCGCGCTATGTCGGCAGGGGGCGGCGCAGGTACTGCAGGACGATCCGTCCATCGCCGGAGGGGGTCACTCCTCGGTTAGCAGGAAGCCTCTGCGCACCGGGCGGGGCAACAGGGGCGGAGGCGCCTCCGTAGCGCCTCCGCCAACAGATTAATCAAGACACTGCCCGGTGCGGCAGTGGCGACCGCCGTGCGGATTGCCACGCGTCAGCTCTGATGCCGCTCGGGGTTCGCGACGGAACGGGTCTCGACGAGCGCCCGCAGGGCCCGGGCGTCCGCGATGGCGCGCTGCTTGGCCAGGCCGGGCTGGATGCCCAGGGCGGGCAGGCTGGTGCCGTCGCTGAGGTTGAGGAACACCCAGGGGTCGCCGGACCGGAGGGTCACCTGAAGGATTTCGGCCCATTCCAGCCGGCGCTTGCTGGTGAGATTGATCACGGTGACGCCGTCCTCGTCGGCGACGACCTTGGGCCGCGCCAGCAGGAGCAGTACCGCGTCCAGCAGGAGCGCCGTGACGATGAAGCTGAGACGCTCCGCGGGGTTGAGCTGCTTCAGCAGCATCGCGACGGCCGTGATCACCACGAGGATCGCGACGGCGGCGGTGAGCAGCACCGCGCGGGTGCTGCCCGGCCGGAAGGTGACGGGCAGGGTGGGCAGATCGGACATCAGTGCGCGCCCCTCACAGACGGCAGGCGTGGATGGCCGTGGTCAGGATGGCCCGGGCGCCGATGTCGTACAGGTCGTCCATGATCCGCTGCGCCTCCTTGGCGGGGACCATCGCGCGGACGGCGACCCAGCCCTCGTTGTGCAGCGGGGACACGGTCGGCGACTCCAGACCGGGGGTGAGGGCGACGGCCTTCTCCAACTGCTCGACGCGGCAGTCGTAGTCCATCATCACGTACGTCCGGGCGACCAGGACGCCTTGGAGGCGGCGCAGGAACTGATGCACCTTGGGGTCGTCGCCGTCCGCGCCGGTGCGGCGGATCACGACGGCCTCGGACTTCATGATCGGCTCGCCGACTACCTCCAGGCCCGCGTTGCGCAGCGAGGTGCCGGTCTCGACGACGTCCGCGATGACCTGGGCGACGCCGAGCTGGATGGCGGTCTCGACGGCGCCGTCGAGGTGGACGACGGAGGCGTCGATTCCGTGGTCGGCGAGGTGCGCCGCGACGATGCCCTCGTAGGAGGTGGCGACGGTCTTGCCCGCGAGGTCCGCCAGACCGCTGATGGTGCCGGGCTTGCCGGCGTAGTGGAAGGTGGAGCGGGCGAAGCCGAGGGCGAGGATCTCCTCCGCGTCGGCGCCGGAGTCGATCAGCAGGTCCCGGCCGGTGAGGCCGATGTCCAGCTGACCGGAGGCGACGTAGATGGCGATGTCGCGGGGGCGGAGGTAGAAGAACTCGACCTCGTTCACCGGGTCGACGATCCGCAGCTCCTTGGACTCCCGGCGCTGCTGGTAGCCGGCCTCATGCAGCATCTCCGCCGCAGGGCCTGACAGGGAACCCTTGTTGGGGACGGCGATGCGCAGCATGAGGTCGGCTTCCTTCGCGTGGGTGTCTTACGGGAACGGGTGCGGTTTACAGGTGGGCGTAGACGTCGTCGAGGGAGATGCCGCGGGCGACCATCATCACCTGGACGTGGTAGAGCAGCTGCGAGATCTCCTCGGCGGCCGCCTCCTTGCCCTCGTACTCGGCGGCCATCCAGACCTCGGCGGCCTCTTCGACGACCTTCTTGCCGATGGCGTGGACGCCCTTCTCGACCAGTTCTGCGGTGCGGGAAGTGGCGGGGTCGCCCTGGGCGGCCTTCTGCTGGAGCTCGGTGAAGAGCTCCTCGAACGTCTTCTTGGACATGGTGACGCTCAGCCTATGCCACGGATGGCTTTCGTCAGCGCCAGGGCTCGGATACCGAGCGGAGGGTGGCCGCGGTCGCCACCGCCGCCGTCACCGCCTCGTGCCCCTTGTCCTCGTTGGAGCCCTCCAGGCCGGCGCGGTCCAGGGCCTGCTCCTCCGTGTCGCAGGTCAGCACGCCGAAGCCGACGGGGACGCCGGTGTCGACGGAGACCTGGGTGAGACCCTGGGTCACGCCCTGGCACACGTACTCGAAGTGGGGGGTTCCGCCGCGGATGACGACGCCGAGGGCGACGATCGCGTCGTAGCCGCGGCCCGCGAGGACCTTGGCGACCACGGGGAGCTCCCAGCTGCCGGGGACCCTGAGGAGGGTCGGCTCGTCGATGCCGAGGTCGCGCAGGGCGCGCAGGGCGCCGTCGACCAGACCGTCCATCACCTTTTCGTGCCACTGTGCCGCGATGACGGCGACCCGGAGGTCACCCACATTGCGTACGGACAGCTCCGGTGCACCCTTGCCGCTCACGTCTCTCCTCAGAGCCTTCTCGCTGTGCTGACTTGCTGTGCTGTCTTACTGGTTGCCGCAGGCCGGCACGGTGGTCGTGTCGAGCCAGGGCAGGTCGTGGCCCATCCGGTCCCGCTTGGTGCGCAGGTAGCGGAGGTTGTGCTCGCCGGCGCTCACGGGCATCGGCACGCGGGCCTTGACCGCGATGCCGTGGCGGATGAGCGCGTCGGTCTTGTCGGGGTTGTTGGTCAGCAGGCGGACCCCACGCACGCCCAGGTCGGCGAGGATCTGCGCCCCGGCGCCGTAGTCGCGGGCGTCGGCGGGCAGGCCGAGTTCGAGGTTGGCGTCGAGGGTGTCGTGGCCCTGCTCCTGCAGCTCGTAGGCGCGCAGCTTGGACATCAGGCCGATGCCGCGGCCCTCGTGGCCGCGCAGGTAGACCACGACTCCCCGGCCCTCGGCCTGGATGCGGGCCAGCGAGGCGTCCAGCTGGGGGCCGCAGTCGCAGCGGGCGGAGCCGAAGACGTCGCCGGTGAGGCATTCGGAGTGGACGCGGACCAGGACGTCGTCGCCGTCGCCGATCTCGCCGTGCACGAGGGCGACGTGCTCGACGCCGTCGACGGTGGAGCGGTAGCCGTAGGCGGTGAAGGTGCCGTGGGCGGTGGGCAGTTGGGTCCTGGCCTCGCGGCGGACGGTGGGTTCGCTGCTGCGGCGGTAGGCGATCAGGTCCTCGATGGAGATGATCGTCAGGCCGTGCTTGCGGGCGAAGGGGATCAGCTCGGGCAGGCGCAGCATCGTGCCGTCCTCACCGGCGATCTCGACGATCGCGCCGGCCGGGCGCAGGCCCGCGAGACGGGCGAGGTCGACGGCGGCCTCGGTGTGGCCGTTGCGCGTCAGGACTCCGCCGGGCCGGGCGCGCAGCGGGAAGATGTGGCCGGGGCGGACGAAGTCGTCGGGCCCGGAGATGCCGTCGGCGAGCAACTGGAGCGTGGTGGCACGGTCGGAGGCCGAGATGCCGGTGCTGACGCCGTGCGCGGCGGAGGCGTCGACGGAGACCGTGAACGCGGTCTTCATCGACTCGGTGTTGTCCTGGACCATCTGCGGGAGCTTCAGCCGGTCCAGCTCCTCGCCCTCCATGGGGGCGCAGATCAGGCCGCGGCACTCGCTCATCATGAAGGCGACGATCTCGGGGGTCGCCTTCTCGGCGGCGATGACGAGGTCGCCCTCGTTCTCGCGGTCCTCGTCGTCGACGACCACGACCGGGCGGCCGGCCGCGATGTCGGCGATGGCCTGCTCGACCGGGTCGAGCGCGAAGTCCTCGAAGCCGTCGGTGCCGTACAGGATCGGTGCCGTGCTCATGCCGGCGCTCCTTCCAGGGCGGGCTGCGCTGCCGCGCGGGAGCGCAGCCACCAGTCGCGCAGGCCCCACAGGACGAGCCCGCCGTAGATGACGTAGACGAAGCCGGAGAAGGCGAAGCCGTTGGCGAAGTTCAGCGGGACGCCGACCAGGTCGACCAGCAGCCAGGCGAACCAGAACTCGACCATGCCGCGGGCCTGGGCGTACATCGCGACGATCGTGCCGACGAAGATGTACGCGTCCGGCCAGGGGTCCCAGGACAGGGTCGGGAAGGCCGTGAACAGGCCGCCGACAGCGAGGGTGCCGAGGGCGGCCGCGCCGGCCAGCACCCCGCGCTCGCGCCAGGTGGCGAACCGTACGGCGATGGAGCCGTCCTGGGCCTGCTGGCGGCCGCGGTTCCACTGCCAGAAGCCGTAGGCGGCGACGAGCATCACGACGATCTGCTTGCCGGCGCTGCCGGAGAGGTGCGCGGTGGCGAAGGCCGTGAAGAGGATGAGGCCGGAGACGAACTGGGCGGGCCAGGTCCATATGGAGCGGCGCCAGCCGAGGGTGAGGGCGACCAGGCCGATCACGTTGCCGATCATGTCCGACCACTTGATGTGCTGGCCGAAGAGCGTGAATGCCTCGGAGTTGAGCCAGTTCACTTGGCCGCCCCCTGCGCACGGTCGCCCAGCATCCGCTCGACGTACTTGGCGATGACGTCCACCTCGAGGTTGACCGGGTCGCCGGGCTGCTTGTGGCCGAGTGTGGTCAGGTCGAGGGTGGTGGGGATGAGGCTGACGGTGAAGTAGTCGGGGCCGGCGTCGACGACGGTGAGGCTGATGCCGTCGACGGTGATGGAGCCCTTCTCGACGACGTACCGGGTGAGGTCCGCGGGGAGGGAGATCTTCACGATCTCCCAGTTGTCGGACGGCTTGCGTTCCAGGATCTCGCCGGTGCCGTCCACGTGGCCCTGCACGATGTGCCCGCCGAGGCGTTCGCCGACGGCCATGGGGCGCTCCAGGTTGACGCGGGAGCCGGCCCTGAGCGCGCCGAGGCTGGAGCGGTTGAGGGTCTCGGCCATCACGTCGGCGGTGAACTCGTCGCCCTCGTGGTCGACGACCGTGAGGCAGACGCCGTTGACGGCGATGGAGTCGCCGTGTTTCGCGCCCTGGGTGACGACGGGGCCTCGCAGGCGGAAGCGACAGGCGTCGTCGAGGGTCTCGACGGCGGTGACCTCGCCCAGCTCTTCGACGATTCCGGTGAACACTTCCCGGGTCCTCCTGCCTCTTCGGGCACGGACTCCGGGGCTGTCGATGACGACAGAGGATACGAGCGAGGACACCAGGAACGACGCCGGACGGAGTCCGCCCCGGAGGACGGACTTCTTCGGCAGCGCGCATGTATGCCCGCTCGCCGCGCACTGCCTCCCATCCGGACTTTAACCGTCGGTCCAGGAATTTCACCTGGTCAACCGGCCGCTGGAGGCGACCGGGTCGCGGACTGTAACCGCCGGTTCGGACTTTCACCGACCCCGGAGTGCGCTGCTACTGATACATGGCCAGTGTGCCACGCCTGATCGACGTCCAGACGGGCGAATGGTGTGGGGTGCCTCACAGAACGTGTCACCACCCTTCCCGAGCGCGACGGGGCGATCCAACTCCCGCGTCGGCGTCCACCCTTGACGGAGCCGGGGTTGGTACGCACCTATTGACGCTGTGGTCTAGTCCTTTCTAGGGTCATGTGACATCTGCGCAGACCGGCCCGGCGGCGGTGGCGACGGCCCTTGCCCGCCGTCGGGCCTTCCCACGCCGCATGGACGGTGTTCTGAGGGTGAGGCGTATGACCACCGCGCTCGCCGACGAGTTCGAGACCCACCGGCCCCGGCTGTTCTCGCTCGCCTACCGGCTGCTGGGATCCCAGGAGGAGGCGGAGGACGCTGTTCCAGGACGCGTTTCTGCGCTCCAGCGGCGCGCGGCGACCGCGGCGGATCGAGCATCCGGCGGCCTGGCTCGCCAAGGTCGTCACCAATCTCTGTCTGAACCGGCTGGCCTCCGCCCGGGCCCGGCGCGAGCGGTACGCCGGGACCTGGCTGCCCGAGCCGGTGATCACCACGGACGGCACGCTCGGCCCGCTGGAGTCGGCCGAGCAGCGGGACGCCGTGTCGCGATGGCTCTGCTGGTGCTCCTGGAGCGGCTCACGCCGACCTGGGGGGCACCTCCCACGCCCCTGAGGCAGTGGGGGGCGGTGTACGTGCTGCGGGAGGCGTTGGGGTACGCGCACCGGGAGATCGCCGGGGTGCTGGATCTGAGCGAGGCCAACTGCCGCCAGCTGTACCGGCGGGGGGGGCGAGAGGCAGGCCCGGTTCGAGGCCGCGTCCGAGCGGCAGGAGGAACTGGCCACGTCGTTCGTCACGGCGGCCCGCGACGGCGCCCCGGCCGGGCTGGAGAAGCTGCTCGCGGCCGACGCCACCTGGTGGAGCGACGGGACGGGAAAGTCACCGCGGCCCGGTGGCCGATCGAGGGCGGGCCCAGGGCCGCCCGGTTCCTGGCGAGCGGGGGCCCGAAGTACACGGAGGGCCTGGAGTTCACCGTCGCCGAGGTCAACGGTGCGACGGGGCTTGCCACCTGGGCGGCACGACACGCTCGTCGGCCGGGTGGCGTTCGAGGTGCGCGACGGGCTGGTCGTGGGGGTGCGGGCCGTGGTCAACCCGGAGAAGCTGGTGTTCGCGCGGCGTCACCTCACCCGGCCGTAGGGCCGCCGGGCGGTCGGGGGATCGCCGGGCGGGGTCGCGGATCGCCGGGCGGGTCTGTCACATCCGGCAGGGGCTGTCCGGTCTCAGTTGCAGAGGGGCGCTCCGTCCGGGAGCGTCGGCGTCCGAAGGGACTGAACAGCATGACCACGATTCTGGTGACCGGCGGCACCGGAACGCTCGGCCGGCTCGTCGCCGAGCGGCTGCGCGCGGACGGGCACGAGGTGCGGGTGCTCAGCCGGCACACCCAGCCGTACGCGGTCGACCTGCGGGAGGGCGGTGCCGCGCTGGACGCGGCCGTCACCGGTGTGGACACGATCGTGCACTGCGCGTCGTCGCCGAAGGGCGACGAGCAGGCCGCGGCGAAGCTGATCGGCGCGGCGCGCGGGGCCGGTGTGCGGCACCTCGTCTACATCTCCATCGTCGGTATCGACCGGGTGCCGTTCCCCTACTACCGGAGCAAGCTCGCGGTGGAGAGGCTGGTCGAGGCGTCGGGGCTCGACTGGACCGTGCTGCGGGCGACGCAGTTCAACGACCTGCTCGTCACGCTGCTCCAAGGGCTGTCGAAGCTGCCGGTCCTGTTCCTGCCGGCCGGTGTCCGGGACCAGCCGGTCGAGGTGGCCGAGGTGGCCGACCGGCTGGCCGGGCTGGCGGCGGGGGCGGCGGCTGGGCGGGTCGAGGACATGGGCGGGCCGGAGGTGCGGACGCTCGAGTCCCTGGCCCGCGCTTATCTGAAGGCGGCCGGCCGGCGCCAGGCGGTCGTGAACGTGCCGCTGTGGGGCGCGGCGTACCGGGGTTTCCGCAGCGGTGGTCACCTGACGCCGCAGCGGGCGACCGGCACGGGCACGTTCGAGGAGTACCTGGCGCGGCGGTACGGGGGCGAGCAGGCGCGGGCGGGCAGCGGGCGGCCCCGGGCGTGACACCCGGGGCCGGCCTACCACCGCTGTACGGGCCGCTCCCCCGGGGTGAAGAGTTCCTCCTGGGCGCGGTCGCGGGCCGTGAGGAGGGCGCCGCGTAGTACGGCGCTGCCGCCGAGTGTGGTCGTCCGCACCTCCGTGGGCAGGGGGGTCATCCGGGCGATGCGGTCCTGCACGCGGGCGGCGAGTTCGTCGCCGCCCGCTTGGCCGACCTCGCCGCCGAGCACCACGCAACCGGGGTCCAGGATCGCGACGACCGAGGCGACGCCGACGGCGAGACGGTCGGCGAGGGCGTCGAGGAAACGGGCGGCGGGGACGGCTCTCGGGGACGCAGCGGGGACGGCTCTCGGGAACACGGACGCATCGGCCCCGCGCGCAGACCGGGACACCTCGCCCTCGCGCGCAGACCAGGACGCCTCGCACCCGGGCGTAGACCCGAGCCCCTCACCGTGGCTCGCAGACCCGGGCCCCTCGCCCCCGCCCGCAGACCGGGACACCTCGCCCTCGCACGCGGTCCCGGACGCCTCGCACCCGGGCGTAGACCCGAGCCCCTCACCGTCGCCCGCAGACCCGGGCCCCCCGCCCCCGCCCGCAGACCGGGACACCTCGCCCTCGCACGCGGTCCCGGACACCCCCGTCCCCGTCTCCGCCCCCCGCACTTCGCGCACCGCCGCCCGCACCAGAGCGACCGCCGCCCGTACGACCCCCACGGCCGACGGTTCCTGCCCCGGCTCCGCCGGAACCCCGCACTGCGCCGCGAGGTCCACGACCGCGCCCGACGCGGCCAGGGAGTGGAAGCCGCCCTCGCAGTCCGTCGAGGAGGGCAGCGCGGCCGTGCCCGGGACCGGGAGGAAGCCGATCTCGCCGGTGCCGCCGGAGGCACCGCGCCGCAGCGCGCCGTCGAGGACTACCGCCGCACCGGTTCCGTGGCCCAGCCACAGCAGGACGAAGGTGTCCCGATCCCGGGCCGCCCCGTCACGCTGCTCCGCCAGCGCCGCGAGGTTGGTCTCGTTCTCCACGCTCACCCGGGCCTCGGGCAACCGCTCCTGGAGGGCGGCGACGAGCCGGCGGTGCCACTCCGGCAGCCCGGAGGAGTCGCGGAGTTCGCCGCTGGCCGGGTCGATCAGGCCGGGCGCCCCGATCCCGACGGTGTGCAGCCGGTCGGCGCCGGCCTCCTTCACCACGCGCTCGACCAGCCCGACCGCCTGCTCCACGGCGAGGCCCGTGCCCATGTCATCACCGATGGGCGCCGACGCCTCGGCCAGCACATGTCCCACCAGGTCGGCGACGGTCACGGCGACGCCCTCGGTGCGTATGTCCAGCGCGGCGAGGTGCGCTCGGCCGGCGACGATGCCGTACACCTTGGCGTTGGGTCCGCGCCGCTGCTCCCCCGCCTCGCCGACCACCGTGATCAGCCCGGCGGCGGTGAGGCGTTCGACGAGGTCGGCGACGGTCGGCCGGGACAGGCCGGTCAGCTGCTTCAACTGCCCTGCCGTCAGCGGGCCCTCCTGCTGGAGCAGGCGCAGGGCGAGCCGGTCGTTGATGGCCCGGGCGGTGCTCGGGGATGCGGGCATGCCGGGATCCTTCCAGATCTGTGGGGCCGCACGGCCGTGTGCTCCGGCCAGCCGGTAATCCCCTTATCTATCAGGCAGGGTTCCTGATAGTTTACGCGCGCTGACGCACGCCATGGACGTGGAGACGCGGCGCGAGCGGGAAGACCAGGAGAGGACGGGGCCGGAGAATGAGCAACGTGGTCTACGAACAGCGCGAGGTGAAGCGGTCGCGGTACGCCGTGGCCGCCGTGTTCGCCGTGCACGGCGCCGTCACCGGCTCGTTCGCCACCCGGGTGCCGTGGATCCAGGACCACGCAGGCGTCAGCGCCGGACAGCTGGGGATCGCACTCGCCTTCCCCGCGCTCGGCGCGTCCGTCGCGATGCCGCTCGCCGGCAGCGTCAGCCACCGCTTCGGGGCCCGCAACGCGCTGCGCGGACTGATCGCCCTGTGGACGCTGTCGCTGGTCCTGCCGTCCCTCGCCCCGAACCTGCTCACGCTCTGCCTGGCCCTGTTCACCTACGGCGCCACGGCGGGCATGGCGGACGTGGCGATGAACGCGCTGGGCGTCGAGGTCGAGAACCGCCTCGGCCGGTCGATCATGTCCGGGCTGCACGGCATGTGGAGCGCGGGCGCCCTGGTCGGCTCGGCGGCCGGCACACTCGCCGCGCACCTCGGCTCGGACGCCCGGCTGCACCACGTCCTGGCCGCCGCGGTCCTCACCGTCGTCGGCGTGCTGTCCTGCCAGTGGGTGCTCGACCTCCAGCCCGCCGAGGACGAGGATCCGCCGCCGCGGTTCGCCCTGCCGCCCCGGTCGGCGCTGCTCATCGGCGCGATCGGTTTCTGCGCGGTGTTCGCCGAGGGCGCGAGCCTGGACTGGTCGGCGGTCTATCTGCGCGAACAGCTTCAGACCTCGGCCGGTCTCGCGGCGGCGTGCACGACGGGCTTCACGCTCACCATGGCCATCGCCCGGATCGCCGGCGACCGGATCGTGGACCGCTTCGGCGCCGTGCGCACCGTGCGCGCGAGCGGTGTGCTCGCCGTCCTCGGCGGGCTGCTGATCGTCGTGGCGGAGCAGCCGGCGGTGGCGATGGCCGGGTTCGCGCTGATGGGGCTGGGGATCGCCGTCGTCGTACCGCTGTGCTTCGCGGCGGCGGGCCGCAGCGGCTCCAACCCGAGCCTGGCCATCGCGGGCGTCGCGACCATCACGTACACCTCGGGCCTGATCGCGCCGAGCGCGATCGGCATGCTGGCGCAGGCGACCAGCCTGATGGTGTCGTTCGCTCTGGTGACGCTGCTGTCCTGCGGTCTGGTGGCGTTCGCGCCCGTGCTGCGCCCCGGCGACCGGCCGAAGATCAACCGGCCGGACGCGACGGTCCCCGACCCGCGGCCCTGAACGGACGCCCGGCCGACCCGGGCAGCCCCGGTCACCAGCGCTTCCGACGCACCCCGACAATGGTCCGGACACTCGCACGCACGACGAAAGCGAACCGCACCATGGATCTCGGCGTCCGGTGGAAACTGCACGGCGACGGACGCACCCCGGCGCCCGGCGCCGTGGTCCGCCCCGACGAGCGGCTCTCCTGGCCCCGCACGGCCGGGCTGGGTGCCCAGCACGTGGTGGCGATGTTCGGGGCGTCCTTCGTGGCCCCGGTCCTGATGGGCCTGGACCCCAACCTGGCGATCATGATGTCGGGCGTCGCGACCGTCGTGTTCCTGCTCGCCACCCGCGGCCGCGTCCCCAGCTACCTGGGCTGCTCGCTGTCCTTCGTCGGCGTGGCGGCGGTCATCCGTGCCCAGGGCGGCAGCAGCGCCACCGTCACCGGCGCGGTCCTCGTCGTCGGCGCCGCGCTGTTCCTGGTGGGGCTCGCCGTGCGGCGGTTCGGGGCGCGGATCATCCACGCCGCGATGCCGCCGATCGTGACCGGCGCGGTGGTGATGCTGATCGGCTTCAACCTGGCGCCGGTGACGGCCTCGACGTACTGGCCGCAGGACCAGTGGACGGCCTTGCTGGTGATGCTCTTCACCGGGCTGGCGGTCGTCTGTCTGCGCGGCTTCTGGTCCCGGATCGCGATCTTCCTGGGGCTGGTCTTCGGGTACGGCATCTCCTGGGTCTTCGACCTGGTCTTCGGAAAGATCCACTCGGTGGACGCGAGCGGCAAGCTCACCGATCACTGGCGGCTCGACCTCTCCGGCGTGGGCCGGGCGGACTGGATCGGGCTGCCGACCCTGCACGGCCCGTCGTTCGATTGGTCGGCGATCCTGGTCGCCCTGCCGGTCGTCATCGCCCTGGTCGCGGAGAACGCCGGGCACGTCAAGGCCGTCGGCGAGATGACCGGCGACCCGCTGGACGACAAGCTCGGCACGGCGATCGCGGCCGACGGCGTCGGCTCGATGCTGTCCACCGCGGTCGGCGGCCCGCCCAACACCACGTACTCCGAGAACATCGGCGTGATGGCCGCGACCCGCGTCTACTCGACGGCCGCCTACTGGGCCGCCGCCGGCTTCGCCCTGCTCTTCGGCATCTGCCCGAAGTTCGGCGCGGTCGTCGCCGCGATCCCGGGCGGTGTGCTCGGCGGCATCACCGTCATCCTGTACGGCATGATCGGCCTGCTCGGTGCCCAGATCTGGATCAACGCCGAGGTGGATCTGCGCAATCCGCTGAACCTGGTCCCGGCGGCGGCCGGCATCATCATCGGCGTCGGCAACGTCTCCATGCAGATCACGGACACCTTCTCGCTGAGCGGCATCGCGCTCGGCACGATCGTCGTCATCACCGGCTACCACGCGCTGCGGGCCTTCGCCCCGGCCCACCTGAAGACGCAGCGGCCACTGCTGGACGAGGGCACCAGCTCCTACGACGAGGCCAGGTCGTAGGCGTACGACGCCGTGAAGGTCCCCGGCTTGCCCTTGCAGCCGTCCGACTCCCCCGGCAGCTTGACCCACAGGTAGGCGTCGATCCGGTCCTCGCCGGTGCTGAGGGTCGGTGTCCGGCCGAGCTTGCGCCCCGCCGGGTCGCACCACGTGCCGTCGGGCGGGGCGCCGTTGCCGTTGCGGCTGGTGTCGATGACGGCGCCCAGGCTCGCCGGGCCGCCCAGCGCGTCGAGAACCCGCCGGTCGTAGGCCACCTCGTCGGCCGTGGTGTGGAAGTTGGAGACGTTGCTGAAGATCCCGTCGGAGGACTCGGGCGAGGCGGCACCGGCCTGCCGCAGCCACGCCGCCTGCTTGCCGGGCGCGTTCCAGCCCGAGTGCCCCGCGTCGAAGTACACGCGTGCCCGGGGGTTGGCGGCCTTCAGGACGCGTCCGGCCCGGGCCAGCGAGGCGAAGCGGTCCGCGCGTTCACCGGCGGACAGGCACTCGGCCTGGGCGACCGAGTCCGGCTCCAGGACGACGATGACCTCGCCGGAGCCCAGCCCGTCGGCGAACCGGTCGATCCACGCGTCGTACGCGTCCAGGTCGGGCGCCCCGCCCTGGGAGTATCCGCCGCAGTCCCGGCCGGGGATCGCGTAGGGCACGACGACGGGCACCCGGCCCTGTGCGGCACCGCCCGACGTCACGGCGGCGACCCGGGCGGTGAGCGTGTCCGGGGAGTAGTCGGCGAACCAGACGGCGGCCGGCTGGTCGACGATACGGGAGGCGATGACCGCGTGGCGGGGATCGCCGGAGTGGGCCTGGACCCAGTCGAGCACCTGGGAGTCGGGGTGGCGGTAGAGCCGAGGGCTCACGGGGGTGGTCCGCTCCCGCATCTTCCGCGTCCTCGACGGCGACGGCGTGGGGCTCGGCGCCCTGGGCGCGGAGATGACGGGCGTCGGGGAAGCGGACTCGGTGGCCGACGGGGACGCCGACGGCACCGCGGGCAGGGGCGCCATGCGGGGCGATGCGGACACCTCGGGGCGCCTGGCCTGGTCCGGGCCGCGCCGGTCGTCGAAGGCGGACAGCACCCCGGCGACCGCGCCGGTCGCGACCACGACGGAGGCCGCCACGACCATCACGCCACGCCGGGCGGCGCGCCTGCGCTCGGCCCTGCGGGCGGCCAGGCGCTGGGCACGTAAGCCTGACACGGTGCTGCTCCCCCTCCCCCTGCGGCGGGCTGCGTTCCCCCGTTTCGGGGAAGCGCCGGGCCCGCCGGTACTCCCGCCAGCCTAGAGCTGGGACTCTGCCCGCATGCCGCGATGCGAACAAGTCCCCCCAGCCGTGGACACTCCGGTCGACGGAGTCATCTCCCGTATGCGCGCCCTCGACGCGACCCTGCACCCCCGGGACGGGGTGGCCGTCTTCAACCGCGTCTATCTCGCCGTGACGGAAGTGGTGGACCGGTACGTCGACACCGGGCGGTTCGCGGACCCGCACGCCGCGATCACGCTGGACGTACGGTTCGCGCAGCGGTACCTGGAGGCCGTCGAGGCGGTGGCCGACGAGCGGCGCCCGCCGGCCTGCTGGCGGCCGCTGTTGCAGTTCCGCCGCCATCCCGGGGTACGTCCGCTGCAGTTCGCGCTCGCGGGCATCAACGCGCACATCGGGCACGATCTCGCGCTGGCCGTCGTGGACACCTGCCGTACGCTCGACTGCGCACCCGCCGACCTGGAGGACGAGTTCGACGCGGTGGGCGATCTCCTCGTCTCGCTGGAGGAGCGCATCCGCGAAGATCTGATGCCGGGCCCCGACCTCCTCCAGATCGCCGACCCGCTGACCCATCTGCTCGGCGCTTGGAGCCTGGAGCGCGCCCGGGACGCCACCTGGACGGCGGCCCGGGCCCTGTGGGCGCTGCGCGGACTCCCCGACGTCGCCGAGGAGTTCACCGACCGTCTGGACACGGCGGTGGGCTTCGCTGGGCGCATGCTGCTCACGCCCCTGCCCGAACCGCGACTCGAGTCTCGTTAGTCCTCAGTCCTCCGGCAGTTCGACGGGCGCGATCTCGTCGTAGACGTCGCCGGGCCCCGGGTTGGCCGGGTCGGTCGTGCCGCCGAAGTGGTGCATGACGCCCCAGACCGCGTTGAGGGCGGTCTGGACGGCGCCCTCGGCCCAGCCGGCCGTCCAGGAGATGTCGTCGCCGGCGAGGAAGATGCCGCGCTTGTCCTCAGGCAGCCGGTCCTGCATGAAGTGCGTGAACAGGCGCCGCTGGTAGCGGTAGTGGCCGGGCAGGTTGGCCTTGAACGCGCCCATGAAGTAGGGCTCGTTCTCCCAGGAGACGGTCACCGGGTTGCCGATGATGTGCTTGCGGATGTCGACCTTGGGATAGATCTCGCCGAGCGACTTCAGCATGACCTCCATCCGCTCGTTCGCGGACAGCGGCAGCCACTTGAGGCTGTCGTCGCACCAGGTGTAGGAGAGGCAGATGACGGCGGGCTGGTCCGGGCCGTTGTCGAGGAGATAAGTCCCGCGCGTCATGCGGTCGGTGAGCGTCATCGACATGACGTCCCGCCCGGTCTCCTCGTCCTTGTCCAGCCAGAACGGGCGGTCGACCGGCACGAAGAGCTTGGAGCTCTCCATGTAGTGGGTGCGCTCGATGGCCGTCCAGTGGTCGATCGGGAAGAGCGAGTCGTCGCAGTCGATCTTCGACAACAGCATCCAGGACTGTGCGGTGAAGATCGCCGCCGGGTAGGTGCGGATGTCGCCGTGCGCGTCGGTCACCGTGATGCGGTTGCCTGCGGTGCGGTGCAGGCGGGTGACGGCCGGGCGGGGCTCACGGTTCTCGTGGAGGCTCGCGAGCGAGGTCCCGTAAGCCCAGTGGACGATCTTCTCCGGCTCGCGCTCCCAGAGGCGCAGCGGCAGTTGCTGGGAGCCGCCGACGATGCCGCGGTGGTGGTCGTCGGCCTCGGTGTAGACGACGCGCAGGATCTCCAGGATGGAGTTGGGGAAGTCGGTGTCCCAGCCGCCCGTGCCGAAGCCGACCTGGCCGAAGATCTCGCGGTGCCGGAAGGACTTGAACGCCTCGGAGTCGCAGAGGAAGCCGTAGAAGGTCTGGTTGTCGAGCTTCTCGACGAGCCGGGACCAGATCTCGCGGATGCGCGGGACGTCCCGCTCGCGCAGGGCCCGGTTCATGTCGGAGAAGTCGGCGCCCTCCTCCAGGCACCGGTTCCAGGCCTCGGCGACGTCCCGGTAGACCTGGGGCAGGTCGGCGACCGTCTCGGCGTAGTGCGACTCGCCCTTGAGGTCGACGACGGTCGACGGGGTGGCCTCCGCCAGGGGGTTGGGGAAGGGCCGCGTCTGAAGGCCGGCCAGGTCGATGTAGTGCTGGAGGGCGGTGGAGGACGGCGGGAAGCGCATGGCGCCCATCTCGGCGGTGAGGGAGTCGTCGCACCCGTCGAAGCCCACCGTCCGCAGCCGGCCGCCGATCCGGTCGGCCTCGTACACGACCGGCTTGAGGCCCATCTTCATCAGCTCGTACGCGGCGACGATGCCGGACAGGCCGCCGCCGATGACCGCGACCTGAGTGCCGTGCTCGGTCGCGGGTATCTGCCCGAGACCCGCCGGGTGGGCGAGGAAGTCGTCGTACGCGTACGGGAAGTCCGGGCCGAACATGGTGATCGGCGGCTGCTGCGCGTCTGCGTGCTCGACGGCGTTGGGCACGGTGGACGTCATGGGGTACGGACTCCTTGCAGAGGAAACAGACAGGTGCGGGGGGTGTCAGACGAGCGGCCCGTAGAGGCCCGGGCGCCGGTCC
Organism: Streptomyces azureus; assembly: GCF_001270025.1. Classification (NCBI taxonomy): domain Bacteria; kingdom Bacillati; phylum Actinomycetota; class Actinomycetes; order Kitasatosporales; family Streptomycetaceae; genus Streptomyces; species Streptomyces azureus. The sequence continues at coordinate 152,389 of NZ_DF968221.1, forward strand.
CGCAGATACGGGTTGGTCTCGCGCGACGCGGCGAGGAAGGCGGGGTCGACGTCCGCGAGGACGAGCTCCTCGGCGCGCCCGGCCCGGGTGCGGGCGACCCCGTCGGGCCCGGCGAGCGTGGACAGCCCCACGAACTCGAACTCGCCCTCCCGGCCGACCCGGTTGACGTACGCGACGTACATCTGGTTCTCGAAGGCCCGCACCGGGATCATCGACTCGGCGACGAACTGGAACGGGTGCATCTGCGCGGTCGGGACGACCAGCAGGTCGGTGCCGGCGAGGCCGTGGGCGCGGACGTTCTCCGGGAACTCGACGTCGTAGCAGATCAGGAGCCCGACGCGCAGACCGTCGAGCTCCGCCTGGACGACCGGCTGGTCCCCGGCTGTGAAGTGGTCGCGCTCGAAGCAGCCGAAGAGGTGGGTCTTGCGGTAGTTGGCGAGCCGGACGCCGTCGGCGGAGATCAGCTGGGCGGAGTTGAACACGGCGTCGCCGGCCCGCTCGGGGTAGCCGTAGGCGATCGCCAGTCCGTGCCTGGTCGCGGTCTCGGCGACGGCGTCCGCGCAGTCGCCGTCGGCGGGCTCGGCGAGCCGGGCGATGTCGTCGCCGATCGCGTACCCGGTCAGGAACATCTCCGGCGCGACCAGCAGCCCGGCGCCCGCGGCGGCGGCCCGGCCCGCGGCCTCGTCGAGGACCTTGAGGTTCTCGACGGTGGAGCCGGGACGGCCGGAGCTCTGGAGCAGGGCGGTGCGCATGCGTGGTCCTCACCGGTACGCGGGGGTTTCGGGGGGTCGGATAGACGGTACGGTCGGCGGATCCGGCCGGACAAGAAGCAGCCGTTGCGCGTCCGTGAGCGGATCATTGCGTTCGCCGCCGGGTCCGCGGCGATTCGTTGCGGTGCCTCAGGTCGTACGTCCGGTCCGCCCGTGGAGGCAGGCTGGGGCGGGTTCCCCCGCCGGGCGGCGGAGGCGGGGTCCCGTCCCCGGTGCGATGTGGCGCGGGCGCTGCGCCGGGACAGTGGTGAGCGTCCAGTTGACGTGCGTCACCTGAGGAAAGGACCGCCATGAACCGCCGTACAAAGACCGCTTTACTCGGCTCCGCGCTGCTGCTCACCGTCGCCGCCGCGGCCGGCTCCGCCGGAGCCGCCGCACCCCACGAGAGCAAGCGCGAGGCCGCCTCACTCACCGGCAAGGCCAAGCTGTACCGCTCGGACGGGGACGACATCACCTTCGCGTTCGACGCGCACCTGGCCGCGAAGGACACGGCCGACCCTATGAAGGCCACGGGCACCTTCGAGTACAGCCACTACCTGAACGGCAAGGGCGCCTGGGCGAAGGCGAAGGTCGACTGCCTGGTCACCGGCGGCAAGGTGGCCGTCGTCTCCGGTGTCATCACCTCCACCGACCTGCCCGGTGCGAAGGGCAAGCGCGTCGGGATCACCGTGCACGATGCCGGTCACCGCGACCGGCTCGGCTACAGCTGGGCCACGACCGGTACCCCGGTCGCCACGAAGGACCTGCCCAAGTGCGTCAGCTCGGCGCCCTTCGAGAAGGTGGAGAAGGGCACCGGCGACTTCTCGGTCACTCCCTGGCAGCCCGAGCTCTAGCGGGCGAGGGCCTGGCCACCAGCAGCAGCGCGGTCACCAGGTACGGCACCGCGAACCAGGCGAAGGCGGTGCCGTGTCCCGCGGCCGTGCCGAGCACCGCGTAGCCGCCGTACACGGCGACGGTGGCCAGGTCGGTGCCCAGTCCGGCGAGCGAGGTGAGGGTGGCCCGCCTCGCGTCGTCGATGCGCCGCTGGAGCCGTACGTCGGCCAGCACGCTCGCCGCCTGGAAACCACCGAAGGCGAGCGCCACCAGGGCGATCCCGGCCAGGGTGCCCGCACCGGCGCCCACGGCCAGGGCGAGTGCCGCGCCCGCGAGCAGTGCCGCGAGGCCCTTGGCGCGCAGGCGTTCGCCCGTCCCGGCCAGCAGGCCTCCGGCCATGGCACCCGCCCAGATCAGCAGGAGCAGATGGGGTACCAGCGTGTCGGACACGCCGGTGTCCCGCACCAGCAGCGGCGTGTACTCGTCGAGGGCGCCCCACACGGCGGTGACGGCCGGGACCAGCAGGAGCGCTCCGCGTACGGACCGGTCGGCGCGGGCCTCGGCGAGCCCGGCCTTCAAGGTCGCGGTCCAGCCGTCGTGCCCCGCCGCCTCCGCAGTGCGGTGTTCCGGGAGCCGGGTCGCCGTCGCCGCCGTCAGCAGGCACGCCAGCACGCTCGCGGCGCCGACGGCGGTGTGGCCGCCCCAGGCGAGTACCGGCCCGGCCAGTCCCATCGCCGCCATGACGGCCACCAGACCGGCCGCGCGTGCCCGGCCCATGACATGGGCGTACCGGTCGGCCGCGCCGAGCCGCTCCAGTTCGTCGTAGACCAGGGCCTCACGCGCGCCGGAGGCGAGGGCTCCGCCGGCGCCCCACAGCACGAAGCCGAGCGCGAAGGCCCCGTACGACGGGAGGAGCGTCCACAGGGTGAAGCCGGCGGCGGTGAGCAGCGGGCCGAGCCACAGCAGCAGCCTGCGGGAGACGGCGTCGGCCCAGGCGCCGGAGGGGGCCTCCAGCAGCACGCCGGTGAGCGACCACAAGACGAACAGGGAGGAGATCTGCCGGACCGACAGGCCGGTGTCGCTGAACAGCAACGCGTACACCGGGTAGAGCAGGACGAAGTCTTCGAGGAACGCGTAGCCGTACAGCGTGCGCGTCAGCCGGCGGACACCGGCAGTGGGCACGCCTGCGGGTGAGAGAGTCATGAGGCCTTCCCGAGAGGGCGGTTCGGACACCGGACGTGCGGTACGTACGGCGGCCGAGGCGGCCCTCGGGAAGCGCGGCTGGTGGATCAATGTCGCCAGGTCATGACACCGATGGTAGGCCTGGCCGGGCGGTCATGCCGCTGTTTTCAGGTGGGCGAACCCGACGAGAAGCGCCGCAGCAGCGGCGACAGCACGAGCACGGACTTGGTCCGCTCGACGAACGGCTCCCCGGCGATCCGCTCCAGGACCCGTTCGAAGTGCCGCATGTCGGAGGCGAAGACCTGGGCGATCGCGTCCGCGTCCCCGGTGACGGTGGACGCGGCCACGACCTCCTGGTAGCGCTCCAGGCCCCGCTGGATGGTCTCCGGGGAGGTGTTGCCCCGGCAGTAGATCTCGACGAACCCCTCGGTCTGCCAGCCGAGGGCGCCCGGGTCCACTCGTACGGTGAAGCCGGTGATGGCTCCGGTGGCCCGCAGCCGGTCCACGCGCCGTTTCACGGCGGGCGCGGACAGGCCGACGATGTGGCCGATGTCGGCGTAGGAGCGGCGGGCGTCCTCGGCGAGGGCGTGCACGATGCGTTCGTCGAGATCGTTCAGCACAGTGGGTTGGTCACTTTTCGGATGGTGCGAGTCGGGAACGGCGATAGCCGTACACGAAGTAGAACACGAGCCCGGCGGCCATCCAGACACCGAAGACCACCCAGGTCACGGTCGGCAGACTGCCCATCATCCATACGCAGAAGGCGAAGCCCAGCGCGGGCAGGACCGGGGAGAGCGGCACCCGGAAGGTGCGGGGCATGTCCGGCCGGGTCCGGCGCAGCACCACGACCGCCACGTTGACCAGCGCGAAGGCGAACAGGGTGCCGATGCTGGTGGCGTCGGCGAGCTGCCCGAGCGGGATCGCCGCGGCCAGGACGCCGCAGAACAGGGAGACGATCAGGGTGTTGGCGCGGGGCGTGCCGGTCTTCGGGTGGACCTTGGCGAACACCTTCGGCACCAGGCCGTCGCGGGACATGGCGAACAGGATGCGGGTCTGGCCGTAGAGCACGGTCAGCACCACGCTCGCGATCGCGATGACGGCGCAGAACGCCAGCAGCGTGCCCCAGAAGGTCTGCCCGGTGACCTCGCGCATGATCTGGGCGAGGGCGGCCTCGGAGTCGGTGAAGTTCTCCCAGGGCTTGGCGCCGACCGCGACGGCGGCGACGAGGACGTACAGCGCCGTGACGATGACCAGCGACAGCATGATCGCGCGCGGCAGGTCGCGCTGGGCGTTCTTCGCCTCCTCGCCGGCGGTGGAGGCGGCGTCGAAGCCGATGTAGGAGAAGAACAGCGTGGCACCTGCGGCGCTGACACCGGCCATGCCGAGCGGCATGAAGTTCTCGTAGTTGCCGGAGCGGAAGCCCTGGACGCCGATGGCGCAGAACATCACCAGCGCGCCGATCTTCACGATGACCATGACGGTGTTGGCGCGGGCGGACTCGCGGGCGCCGCCCAGCAGGAACGCCATCGCGAGCAGGACGACGATCAGCGCGGGCAGGTTGAACACCCCGCCGTCGCCGGGCGGGGCGGACAGGGCGGCCGGGATGGTGACGCCGACGGTGCCGTCGAGCAGTTCGTTGAGGTACTCGCCCCAGCCGACGGCGACGGCGGCGACCGACACGCCGTACTCCAGGACCAGGCACCAGCCGCAGATCCAGGCGATCAGCTCGCCCATCGTTGCGTACGCATACGAGTAGGAGGAGCCGGAGACCGGGATGGTGCCGGCCAGCTCGGCGTAGGACAGGGCCGAGAACAGGGCGGTCAGGCCGGCTATGACGAAGGCGAGCGTGACGGCCGGACCCGCCTTGGGGACGGCTTCGCCGAGCACGACGAAGATGCCGGTGCCGAGGGTGGCCCCGATGCTGATCATGGTGAGCTGCCAGAGCCCGAGGGTGCGCCGGAGCGAGCCTCCCTCGCCCTGGCCACCCTCCGCCACCAGGTTCTCCACCGGCTTGCGACGCATGAGGCGCGCGCCGACGCCCGGGGACGGCGGGGCGGTCTGACTACTGCTGTGCGGGGGTGCGCCTTGGTCGAGCACGCGCTGACTCCTTCGTCACTGCCGGTCTCGGGTGGCAGGGACCGGCAGCGCCCCGACAGCCGGGACCCACCGAGCGGGGTCCCCGCCACGCCACGTACGAGGCGACAGCCTACGAGCAGGGGCGTTGCCCGTGTAATGCAGCAACCTTGCGCGTGCCCGCAAGATCATTGCGTTCCTCGCGACTGGCCGGAGGTTCGTTGCACGGCTGCGTTCGTCCGTTGCACAGGACTTGTCCGGACCAGCTCTTTCACCAGGAAGGTGAGCTCCTCGACACACTCGTGCGTGACGCCGTCGTGGTCCTCGTATGACCAGCGGCCGACGTAGGGGGTGAGGGGCCGGTAGCCGAGCCGGGCGTAGAGGGCGGCGGCTCGCGGATTGTCGTCGGCGACGCCGAGACCGATGGCCGTGCGGCCCCGCTCCCGGGCGCGTTCCTCGGCGGCCCGGACCAGGGCGCTGCCGATGCCGCGCGAGCGCAGCGTCTGGGGCCACACGGCGAGCGCGTTGATCTCCGGACAGCCGGGCCGTGCCGCCCGTACCGTCGCGTCGTCGCAGCCGCCCCAGCGCAGCTCCGCGTGACCCACGGGCCGTCCGTCGAGCCAGGCCACGAGATACGTGCTCTGACCCCCCTCCTGGCGCTCGAAGCGCCGCGCGTGGAACGAGGTGGCACCCGGGGAGCCGATGTACTGGTCGAGCAGCGCCACATCGGCGGCCCGGCAGACGGTGATCTCCATGGCGTACGACGGTAGGGCGCCCGCACGCACAAGGCCCCCGATTTTTCATCGGGGGCCTGGGACGAGGCGTGGGGGCTGTCAGTTCCAGCTGGCGTGCAGCGGCTTGCCCTCGGCGTAGCCGGCGGCGCTCTGGATGCCGACGATGGCCTTCTCGGCGAACTCCTCCAGGGAGCCGGCACCGGCGTAGGTGCAGGAGGAGCGGACGCCCGCGATGATCGAGTCGATCAGGTCCTCGACGCCGGGGCGGGCCGGGTCGAGGAACATCCGGGAGGTGGAGATGCCCTCCTCGAACAGCGCCTTGCGGGCCCGGTCGTACGCCGACTCCTCCGACGTGCGGTTGCGCACGGCCCGCGCGGAGGCCATGCCGAAGGACTCCTTGTAGGCACGCCCCTGGGCGTCGTGCTGGAGGTCGCCCGGGGACTCGTAGGTGCCCGCGAACCAGGAGCCGACCATCACGTTGGACGCGCCGGCGGCGAGCGCCATGGCCACGTCGCGCGGGTGGCGGATGCCGCCGTCGGCCCACACGTGCTTGCCGTACTTCTTCGCCTCGGCGGCGCACTCCAGCACGGCCGAGAACTGCGGCCGGCCGACGCCGGTCATCATGCGCGTGGTGCACATGGCGCCGGGTCCGACACCGACCTTGACGATGTCCGCGCCCGCCTCGATCAGGTCGCGCACGCCCGCGGCGGCCACGACGTTGCCCGCGACGATCGGCACCTGCGGGTCGAGGTCGCGCACCAGCTTCAGGGCGCTGATCATCGACTCCTGGTGGCCGTGCGCGGTGTCGATCACGAGTGTGTCCACGCCCGCGTCCAGCAGCTGCTTGGCCTTGCCCGCGACGTCGCCGTTGATGCCTACGGCAGCGGCGATGCGCAGCCGCCCCTGCGCGTCCGTGGCCGGCTTGTAGAGCGTGGCGCGCAGGGCGCCCTTGCGGGTGAGGATGCCGGCGAGCGTGCCGTCCTTGTGGACCGCGGGGGCGTAGCGGCGGTTGGCGTGGTCGAGGGTGTCGAAGGCCTCGCCCGGGTCCATGTCCGCGTCGATGAGCAGCAGGTCCCGGGACATGACCTCGGCGAGCTGCGTGAAGCGGTCCACGCCGGACAGGTCGGATTCGGTGACCACGCCGACCGGCCGGTGGTTGTCGTCGACGACGACTCCGGCGTTGTGCGCGCGCTTGGGCAGCAGGGACAGCGCGTCCGCGACGGTCTGGTGGGGCGCCAGCATGATCGGGGTGTCGAGGACCAGGTGGCGGCTCTTCACCCAGGAGACGACGTCGGTGACCACGTCGATGGGGATGTCCTGCGGTATGACGACGAGGCCGCCGCGGCGGGCCACGGTCTCGGCCATGCGGCGCCCGGCGATGGCGGTCATGTTGGCGACGACGAGCGGGATGGTGGTGCCCGTGCCGTCCGGGGAGCTGAGGTCCACGCCCTGGCGCGAGCCGACCGCGGAGCGGCTCGGCACCATGAAGACGTCGTCGTACGTCAGGTCGTACCCGGGCTGGATGTCATTGAGGAAACGCACGTGCTGCACATCCCAGTCGATCAGAGGTGACCCCCCGACCGGCCGGCCAGGGGGAAAGAGCACGTACTTCATTGTCCCATGCCGGATGTGCGCACGTCCCCCAGCAGATCATCCAGGCTGGTCAGGGGCGCCTTAGGAGGATGCTCCAAGCCCGAGGGTCACGAAGAGACCCGGGCCCCGGTCCGTCGCCTCCGCGAAGATCTCCTCCGCGACCTGCCACTCCTCGGGCCGCTTCTCGGCGTACGCCCGCCAGCCCCGGACGACGACCAGCAGCCCCCGCTCCACGGCTCCCTCGGGCCAGAGGCCGGGGTCGGCCAGGCAGTCGGCGAGGGCGTCCCAGTTGCGGCCGAACCACCCGGGCAGGGAGAGGTCACGGGCGCAGCGGTCCATGAGGCCCGCCTTGTCCGTGACCCCCTCGAGGTCCAGCACGAGCACGATCCGGCCGGCCGGATCGTCCGGCACCTCCCGCGACTTGCTGGCCATACGTCAGACTCCGTCCGGGTCGGTCCTGTTGAGCGCGGACTTCGGTGCCGGGCCCGCCGTCATCAGATAGTCCGCGGCCGACGTGTCCGTCACCAGGCTGGTGACGAGCCCGGACCGCAGCACCGCGTCGATCGCGGGTCCCTTGCGCTGTCCTCCGGCGATCGCGACGACCTCGGGGATACGGCGGAGCTGGTCTGCCTTGACCGTGATGCACCGCTCGCCCAGGTCCCGGCCGACCCTTCGGCCCTCGGCGTCGAAGAGGTGCGCGGACATCTCGGCGGCGACACCGAGGGAGGCGTAGTGCGCGCGCTCCTCGTCGCTGAGCATGTCGTGCACCGTGGAGATGCCCGGCTCCCAGGAGCCGATGGAGACGCAGGCGACGGTGACCTTGTCGAAGTGCTCGAAGGCCCGGGCGATCCCCGTCTGGTTGCGCAGCGCCGTGGCCGTGGCCGCGTCGGGGAGCAGCATCGGCGCGTAGATGGGGTGCGCGTCACCGCCGGACACCTGGGCGGCACGGCGTACCGCCTCGACGGAGCCGCGTTCGGCGGTCCCGGCGTCGTACACGCCCGTCAGCTGCACCACCGTACACGGGGGCAGCCGGTCGAGCGCCGCCGCCATGTGGATGGTGGAGCGGCCCCAGGCCAGGCCCAGCACATCACCTTCGTTGACCAGTTCGCCGAGCAGGTCGGCGGCCACCTCTCCCAGGTTCTCGGGGTCGGGTGACTCCTCGGCCTCGGCCGGGGACTCGACCACGACAGCGTGCCTGAGGCCGTAGCGGGCGCGGAGCGCGTCCGAGCGCTCCGCGTCCAGCTCCGCAGGCACACGGATCTCGATACGTACGAGATCCCGTTCGAGGGCGGTCTCCAGGACCCGGGCCACCTTGAAGCGGCTGACGCCGAACTCCTCAGCGATCTGGATCTTGGACTTCCCCTCGAGGTAGAAGCGGCGGGCCATGGCCGCCGCCTGCACCAGCTCAGCGGGTCCCATCCGCATGGCTGACCGGCCCGCCGACATACCCGACACGGCGATCTCCTCACTGCTGTTCACACTCTGGATTCGCCGTTCATCCTTGCAGATCCGGCGCGGATGATCAGCCCTGATGAGAGCCGTTCACTTTGCTGTGGCTCAGTGGTCGCAGGCCCAGGAGGCCTTGGCCGTGGTCGCCTCCGCCTGCGTGCGTAGTGCACGTACCGCCTCTGCCGGGTCGTTTGCCCCGTAGACCGCCGATCCGGCCACGAAGACGTCGGCTCCGGCGTCCGCGCACCGCTCGATAGTGGAGGCGGAGACTCCGCCATCGACCTGGAGCCAGAGCTCCAGACCGTGCTTGCTGATCAACTCGCGGGTGCGGCGAATCTTGGGAAGCATGATGTCGAGGAAGGCCTGTCCCCCGAAGCCCGGTTCGACCGTCATGATCAGCAGCATGTCGAGCTCGGGGAGCAGGTCTTCGTACGGCTCGATGGGGGTCGCGGGCTTCAGCGCCATGGAGGCGCGGGCGCCCTTGGCGCGGATCTCCCGGGCGAGCCGGACCGGTGCGGCGGCCGCCTCGACATGGAAGGTGACGGAACCGGCCCCCGCTTCGACGTACTGGGGCGCCCACCGATCGGGGGCCTCGATCATCAGATGGCAGTCCAGCGGAGTGTCCGTCGCACGGGCGAGCGACTCCACGACCGGCACGCCGAGTGTGAGGTTCGGGACGAAATGGTTGTCCATGACGTCGACGTGGAGCCAGTCGGCTCCCTCCACGGCCTTCGCCTCGTCCGCGAGGCGGGCGAAGTCGGCGGAGAGGATGCTGGGGTTGATCTGCACGGCCATGTCCTAAGACTGCCATGCCCTCCGGGGGTTGTGGGCATCGGTCCCGGGTCGCAAAGGGGGTTGCCATGAAACAGGGCGTCGCGCACCTCGTCTGCGGGCGGCGGGCCAAGTGGCTGGTGCTGGCCCTGTGGGTGGTGGTGCTGTTCGTCGCCGCGCCGTTCGCCATGAAGCTCACCGACGCGCAGGACAACGACGCGTCGTCCTGGCTGCCGGGGTCCGCGGAGTCGACGCAGGTGCTGGAGATCTCCGAGGACTTCCGGCCGGAACAGATCCCGGCGATCGTGGTCTACGCCCGGGACAGCGGGCTGACGGCCCAGGACCGGGCGGAGATCACCGAGGACGTACGGCAGCTCAAGGAGCTGCGTGACCACGGCATCCGGGGTGCGGAGACCCGGGGGCCGGTCTTCGACCGGCAGGCCGATCCGCGGGCGGCGCAGGTCTTCGTGCCGATCACGATGGACGAGGAGGGCTGGGAGCGGATCTCGCCCGCCGTCGACTCCGTCCGGGACGACGTCGGCGAGGGCGGCGGCGGGCTGGCCGTGCACATCACGGGCCCGGGCGGCACGTCGGCGGACTTCGCGGAGGCCTTCGAGGGCATCGACTCGACGCTGCTGTTCTCGGCGATGGTCGTCGTCATCGTCATGCTGCTCATCACGTACCGCAGCCTGACCCTGCTGCTGGTCCCCCTGGTCTCGGTGGTCTGCGCGCTGTTGACCTCCCAGGCGCTGATCTACCTGCTGGCCGAGCACGCGGGCCTGACGGTCAACGGCCAGAGCGCCGGCATCCTCACGGTGCTGGTCTTCGGGGCGGGGACGGACTACGCCCTGTTGCTGGTCGCCCGCTACCGGGAGGAGCTGCGCCGGCACGAGGACCGGCACGAGGCGATGGCCCTGGCGCTGCACCGCGCGGGCCCCGCGGTGCTCGCCTCCGGCGCGACGGTCGTGCTGAGCATGCTGGTGCTGCTGGCCGCCGATATGAACTCCACGAGCGGTCTGGGCCCGGTGGCCGCGATCGGCGTCGCGGTCGCCCTGCTGGCGATGATGAGCCTCTTCCCCGCCCTGCTGGTGATCTTCGGCCGGTGGATCTTCTGGCCGGTGGTCCCGCACTACGGCACGCCCGACCCGACCGAGCGCGGCATCTGGGCGCGCACGGGCCGCCGTATCGCCCGTCGCCCGCGTACGACCTGGGCCGTCACGGCACTGGTCCTGGCGGTCTGTTCGCTGGGCCTGATCCAGCTGCGCGCGGAGGGCATCGGCAACGCGGACGCGTTCACCGGGAAACCGGACTCGATCACCGGCCAGGAGGTGTCGGCGCGCTACTTCCCGGCGGGCAGCGGCGATCCCCTGGTCATCATCAGCAACCAGGCGCAGGCCGAGCAGGTGGGCCGCGCGGTGGCGGCGACGCAGGGCGTGGTCCCGCAGTCCCTGGGCCTGCCGCCCGGCACGAAACCGGCCTTCGAGGGCAAGGTCCTGTTCGAGGCCACCATGACCGCCCCGGCGGACAGCGGGGCCGCCAAGCAGACGGTGGAGCGGGTGCGGGACGCCGTGCACGCGGTGCCGGACGCCGACGCCCGGGTGGGCGGCGGTACGGCGGCCCTGCTCGACATGGACGAGGCGACCACGCACGACAACGTGCTGATCATCCCGCTGGTGCTGGTGGTCGTCCTGCTGATCCTGTGCGTCCTGCTGCGCGCCCTGATCGCGCCGCTGCTGCTGATCGGGACGGTGATCCTTTCGTTCGCGGCGGCCCTCGGCATCAGCGCGCTCGCGTTCCGGTACGTCTTCGGCTACGCGGGCGAGGCGACCGACTTCCCGCTGTTCGTCTTCGTGTTCCTGGTCGCGCTGGGCATCGACTACAACATCTTCCTCACCACGCGCATCCTCGAGGAAGCAGCCCGCCAGGGCACCAGACCGGGTGTGGTCACCGGTCTCGCCGCCACCGGCGCGGTCATCACCTCCGCCGGCCTGGTCCTGGCCGGCACCTTCGCCGCCCTCGGCACCCTCCCGATGGTCGCCTTCGCCGAGATCGGCTTCGCGGTCGCCCTCGGCGTCCTCATCGACACGTTCGTCGTGCGCTCGGTCCTGGTCACGTCACTGTTCCTGGACGTGGGTCCGAAGGTGTGGTGGCCGCACCGGCTGGCCAGGGAGGACGGCGGTGCGGCGGCCCGGGAGAGGGTCGGAGCGGGGGTCAGCCGGTCCGGCGGATGAGCGCCAGGTACATCGCGTCGGTCCCGTGCCGATGCGGCCACAGCTGCACGTCGGGCCCCTCTCCCAGGTCGGGTACGCCGGGCAGCAGCGGCCGGGCGTCGAGGAGCTCGGTGTCCGGGTGCTGCTTGAGGACGTCGGCGACCACGGCCCTGGTCTCGGCGAGGTGCGGCGAGCAGGTCGCGTAGCCCACGACACCGCCGACCCGCACCGACTCCAGGGCGGTGCGCAGCAGGCCGCGCTGCAACGGCGCGAACCCCTCCAGGTCCTCCGGCCGACGCCGCCAGCGTGCCTCGGGGCGGCGCCGCAGGGCACCGAGCCCGGTGCACGGCACGTCGACCAGCACGCGGTCGAAACTGCCGGGCCGCCACGCCGGACGCGTCCCGTCCGCGGCGATCACCTGGTACGGCCCGGGGTTCCCCTCCAGCGCCCTGGCCACGAGCCCGGCGCGGTGGGTCTGCTTCTCGGAGGCGACGAGCAGCGCGCCCCGCTGGGCCGCGAGGGCGCCGAGCAGCGCGGCCTTGCCGCCGGGCCCCGCACACCCGTCCAGCCACCGCAGGTCGGGCCCGTCCAGCGGCGCGTTGGCGAGAGCGAGCGCCACGAGCTGGCTGCCCTCGTCCTGCACGCCCGCACGTCCGTCCCGCACCGCCGCGACGGCGCCCGGCTCACCGCCCTCGGTCAGGCGCACGGCATACGGCGACCAGTACCCCGGCACGGCGGCGTCCTCTTCGAGCAGTTCCTCGGCGGTGGCCCGACCGGGCCGCGCCACCAGGGTCACCTCGGGCCGCTCGTTGTCGGCGCGCAGCAGGTCCTCGATGCCGGAGCGACCGCCGCCGAGGGAGTCCCACAGCGCGGACACGACCCACCGCGGATGCGAGTGGACGACGGCGAGATGGTCCTCGGGATCCTCGTCGTAGGCCGGCGCGATCCGCTCCAGCCAGCCGTCCAGATCGTGCTGCGCCACCTTCCGCAGCACGGCGTTGACGAACTTGGCCCGCCCGTCGCCGAGCACGACCCGCGCGAGCTCGACGGTGGCGGACACGGCCGCGTGCGTCGGGATCCGCGTCCCGAGCAGCTGATGCGCGCCGAGGCTCAGCACGTCCAGCACCGGCGGGTCGACCTCCCGCAGCGGCCGGTCCACGCAGGCCGAGACGACCGCGTCGTACGTCCCCTGCCACCGCAGCGTCCCGTACACCAGCTCGGTGGCGAGCGCCGCGTCCCGGGCGTCGAACTTCTCGGGGCCCTCCTGCTCCCGCGCCTTGCGCAACAGCGGCGGCAGAACGAGGTTGGCGTAGGCGTCCCGCTCGTCCACGGCCCTCAGCGCCTCGAAGGCGAGGATGCGGACGGGGTCCTTCTTGGGCCGACGGTAGGGCTTGCCTGACGTACGGGGCCGACGGGGCTGGTCGCTCACGAAAAAGGTGCTCCGGGTGTGAGAAGAAGTGCGCCGTCCAGCCTACGCCGCCCCGGACGTGCCGCTGTGTCAGCCCCCGAGCCGCTCGCCCTCGGCGATCCGCACCCCGCGTGCCCAGTCCGCCGCCCGCATCGGCTTCTTGCCCTGGGCCTGCACCCAGACGAGCTCGACGGCGTACGAGCCGGTGCCGACGTACACGTTGTTCTTCCCGGCGGCGATCTGGCCCGGGGCGAGATCCGTCCGGTCCGGCACGGGGGTGACCTGGATGAGCTTGAGCCTCTCACCGCGGAACGTGGTCCAGGCGCCGGGAGCCGGAGTGCAGCCCCGCACCATCCGGTCGACGCGCAGCGCGGGAGCGGTCCAGTCGATGCGGGCGTCCTCGACGTTGACCTTCGGGGCGAGGCTGACCCCCTCGGCCGGTTGCGGTACGGCCTTCAGCGTGCCGTCCTCGATCCCGTCCATGGTCGCCGCGAGCAGCCCGGCACCGGCGAAGGCCAGCCGGGTCAGCAGGTCCCCGCTGGTGTCGGTGGGCCGGATCTCCTCGGTGACCGTCCCGTACACCGGCCCGGAGTCGAGCCCCTCCTCGATCAGGAAGGTGGAAGCCCCGGTGATCTCGTCCCCGGCCATGATGGCGTGCTGCACGGGCGCGGCTCCGCGCCAGGCCGGCAGCAGGGAGAAGTGCAGATTGACCCAGCCGTGCGCGGGGACGTCGAGGGCGACGCGGGGCAGCAGGGCGCCGTAGGCGACGACGGGACAGCAGTCCGGCCCGATCTCCCGCAGCCGCTCCAGGAACTCGGGGTCCTTCGGCTTCGCGGGCTTCAGCACCTCGATCCCGGCCTCCTCCGCCCGCTCGGCGACGGGCGACGCGACGAGCCTGCGCCCCCGTCCGGCCGGCGCGTCGGGCCGCGTGACGACAGCGGCCACCTCGTGCCGCTCGGAGGCGAGAAGAGCGTCCAGAGCGGGAACGGCGACCTCGGGTGTACCGGCGAAGACGAGCTTCATGGGGTGGTGGGGGCCTCTCGGACGGGGGTCGATGACGGGCAACGCCCAAGTCTATGAGCCGGAAACAGAAAGCCGCCGACGGCGCTCGCCCCCCACGGGAGAGCCGGGCCACTCGACGGACAGTTACGGGTGGTGCGCGGGTGGGAGACAAAAGCCGAAGGCCGAAGGCCGAGGCGCACGCCCCGCGCAAACGGGCGCACGCATATGCCCCCACGCCCCCACACCGTGACCCGCGGAGCGAATCCGCGTTGGTCAAGACAGAGTTGACCACATCGGGCCGCGATCGCGGCCCATTCCTTTCAACGCCGGTTCGAGAGGCTTGTTCATGGCCGACCACGCAACCCACGACGCCCAGGCTCGGGCCAGCCTGCACTTGCTGGTGCGGGACATCGAGCGGGTCCGCCGGCAGGTGGACGCACTGCGCACACTCACCGCCCAGTTGGGCAACGTCTACCGCCCGCGCCGCTCCGGGCCCTCCACGGGCTTCGTCGTCTACGGACGCGCCCCCGCCCCGACGGTACGTCTCGCCCAGGAGCTGCGGGACAGTGTCGAGACCCTGGTGACGGCGGCCGTGGACTTCGACCGCTCACTCGGCTTCTCGTGGGACGCGGTGGGCTCCGCACTCGGGGTCACCAAACAGGCGGTCCACCGCCGTTACGGCGCACGCCGTGCCACGGCCCAGCCGACCGCGGCCGAGGCGGAGCGCGCACCGGAGCCCTCGGGCTCCCGCACGGTCAGTGTGAACACCGGTCTCCCCACGGTCCCGGCGGCCCGCTCCATGCCCACCCAGCCGACGGCGGGCAGCCCGGCACTCCGCGACGAGGCAAGGCCGACGGCCTTCCCCGGCCCGCGCAACGGCTGAGCCACCCCTGCCCCCTGCCCCCTGCCCCGCCCTCCCGGAACACTCCGGGAGGGCAGCGACGTATCCGGACGCTGCCGTCTCGGAGTCCTGCGAGCACGTCACTGTGCCGAGGACAGCCATCTCCAACGAACGCTGCCGTACCGGACCCCTGCGACCGCCACACCAGGCCAGAACACAGCCGTCCCTACAGCGCCGTACCACCGGGCCCCTGACACCACATCACCGGGCCAAAGGTCAGCCAGCACTGCGGACGCCGCCCCGCCGGACCCCCGGCAGTGGCTCACCCGATGTCCGCCGGATCGATCCGCACCCAGACCCCACTCCCGCCGCCACTCCCGCCGCCACTCCCGCTCCCACTACCCCGAGCCATCCGCGCGGCCTGCGCGGCCTTCAGCGCGGCGGCCAGCGCGGCGCCCTTCCCCGGCGGCACACGGATCAGCGCCCGTTCCCACTGCTCCCCGGGCGGCGGCCCCCCGGCCCGTCGCGGTCGTCCCGCTACGGGCACGGGCAACGGCACCGGCCCCAGTACCTCGGCCTCCCCCGGCAGTTCTGCCGCGCGGAGAAACTCGGCCACCGCTTCCGCCGGCCCCGACACCGCCGCCATCCGCGACACGGGCGGAAACCCCAGCTCGGCCCGCTCGGCGAGTTCCCGCACCGCGTGACCGACGGGGTCCCACCGAACGAGCGCCTGGACGGGCCGCAGCGTCGGCTCGGCCACGACCACCACCGTGCCGCCGGCCGGCTGCGGCCGGACGAGCGACCCGGCCGCGATCCACCGCCGCAACGCGTCCTCCCCGGCGCGCAGATCGGGTCGCCCGAGCATGGCCCATCCGTCCAGCAGCAGCGCCGCCGCGTACCCGCCCTCTGCGACGGGCTCGGCCCCGGGCGTACTCACCACCAGCGCGGGCACCCCCGGCACCGTGTCGAGTACGTGTTCACGGCCCGAGGTCCGCACCGGCACGGCGGGGAAGGCCCGTCCGAGTTCCTCGGCGGTCCGCCGGGCGCCCACCACCGAGGCGCGCAGCCGGAAGGCACCGCACTCCGGGCAGTTCCAGCCGCTCTCCTCACGGCCGCACCACCCGCAGCACAACGCGCCGCCGTCCCGTGTCTCCAGCGGCCCGGAGCACTGCCGGCACCGCGCGGGCGCCCGGCAGTTGGCACACGCCATGCGCGGCACGTATCCCCGCCGGGGAACCTGCACCAGCACCGGACCTTGCCGCAGACCGTCCCTGACGACCTGCCAGGCGAGGGTCGGCAGCCGGGCGGCCCGGGCTGCCTCGTCCCGTGCGAGGTCCCCGTCACCGACGGTGCGGACGAGCGGAGCGGCGGCGCGCACCTGCTCACGCCCGGCGACCAGCGGGCGCGCCCACCCGCTCTCGACGAGCTGCGCGGCCTCCACCGTGCAGCCCCAGCTGCCCAGCAGGAAGCCGCACCTGTCCTGGGCGGCCCGCAGCAGCAGCACCTCACGTGCGTGGGGCTGCGGGGCGTGCTGCTCGCTGTGGCTGTCGTCCCCGTCGTCCCAGATGGCCACGAGCCCGAGGTCCTGGACCGGTGCGAACATCGCGGCCCGGGTCCCGATCACGGCCCGTACGGAACCCCGCCGGACCGCGAGCCACTGCGCGTACCGCTTCTCGGGACCCGCGTCGGCGGTGAGCACCGCGTGCCGCCCCTCCCCCAGCAGGGCGGTCAGGGCGGCGTCGACCCGGGCGACCGCCCGCCCGTCGGGCAGGACGGCGAGGGCCCCGCGACCGGAGGCCAGTGTCGCCACGATCGCCCGGGCCAGCTCCTCGCTCCACTCCGGGCCGGGCAGCGCGTTCCACACGGCCCGTGGCGCACCGCCGGAGGCCAGCGATTCCAGGAAGGCCGCTCCCCGCTCGTACCGCTGCCAGGAGCCCGCCTCGGGCGCCGGGGGCGAGGGCAGCGGCGCGGGCGAGGGGCGCTGCTCGGCCCGGGCGTTGCGCGGCGGTACGGCCAGCTGCAGGACGTCGGCGAGGCTGCCCGCGTACCGGTCGGCGACCGCCCGGGCCAGGCCCAGCAGTTCCTCGCTCAACACGCGCTCGGGCGACACGACCTGGGCCAGGGCGGCCAGCGGCCCCGAGTAGTCGGACTCGGGCAGCCGCTCGACGAGGAACCCGTCGATCAGGCCGCCGCCCTCGCGCCGTCCTTCCCTCACGCGGTGCCGCCCGGCCCCGAACCGCACCCGCACCCGCACGCCCGGCTGGGCCTGCTCGTCCAGTTCCTCGGGCACGGCGTAGTCGAAGTACCGGTCGAGATGGAGCACGCCCTTGTCGACGAGCACCCGCGCGACGGGCAGGTCCTTGGCGAGCGCGGCCCCCCGCCAGGTCCGCGGCTTGGCCCGGGGCGTCTTCGCCTTCCGCACACTCTCCCGGATGAGCGCGAGCTGTTCGGGCGGCGCACCCTCCGCGCCGCCGCCCGCCTGTTCGTTCTCGCTGCTCACGCTTGCATTCTTACCAAACGCCACTGACATCCGACGGCGCCCGAGTACCCGTCTTGCCGGACACCGGACGCACGACGAGGCCCGGCGCCCCGAAGGGTGCCGGGCCTCGCGAGGTACCGCGACGGCGTCGGGCGCACGGCCCCGCCGTCTTCCGGGGACTTACAGGCCCACGGCCTTGCGCAGCGCGTCCACGCGGTCCGTCCGCTCCCAGGTGAAGTCGGGAATCTCGCGGCCGAAGTGGCCGTAAGCCGCCGTCTGGGAGTAGATCGGGCGGAGCAGGTCGAGGTCGCGGATGATGGCGGCCGGACGGAGGTCGAAGACCTCGTCGATCGCCTTCTCGATCTTCTCCGTGTCGACCTTGGCGGTGCCGAAGGTCTCGACGAACAGACCGACCGGCTCGGCCTTGCCGATGGCGTACGCCACCTGGACCTCGCAGCGGGTGGCGAGACCCGCGGCGACCACGTTCTTGGCGACCCAGCGCATCGCGTACGCCGCGGAGCGGTCGACCTTGGACGGGTCCTTGCCGGAGAAGGCGCCGCCGCCGTGGCGGGCCATGCCGCCGTAGGTGTCGATGATGATCTTGCGGCCGGTCAGGCCGGCGTCACCCATGGGGCCGCCGATCTCGAAGCGGCCGGTGGGGTTGACCAGGAGGCGGTAGTTCTCCGTGTCGAGCTTGATGCCCTCGTCGAGCAGCGCCTTGAGCTCCGGGTCGACGACGAACTCCTTGATGTCCGGAGCCAGGAGCGAGTCCAGGTCGATGTCGGAGGCGTGCTGCGAGGAGACCACGACGGTGTCCAGACGGACCGCCTTGTCGCCGTCGTACTCGATGGTGACCTGCGTCTTGCCGTCCGGACGCAGGTAGGGGATGGTGCCGTTCTTGCGCACGTCGGACAGGCGCTTCGACAGGCGGTGCGCCAGGAAGATCGGCAGCGGCATCAGCGTCGGCGTCTCGTCCGTCGCATAGCCGAACATCAGGCCCTGGTCGCCCGCGCCCTGCTTGTCGAGCTCGTCCTCGTCGCCCTCGACACGGGACTCGTAAGCCGTGTCCACGCCCTGGGCGATGTCCGGGGACTGCGCGCCGATCGACACCGAGACGCCGCAGGAGGCGCCGTCGAAGCCCTTCTTCGAGGAGTCGTAGCCGATTTCGAGGATCTTGCTCCGGACCAGCGTCGCGATGTCCGCGTACGTCTTGGTCGTGACCTCGCCGGCCACGTGCACCAGGCCGGTCGTGATCAGGGTTTCGACGGCGACCCGGGAGGTCGGGTCCTCGCGGAGCAGCGCGTCGAGAATGGTGTCGCTGATCTGGTCAGCGATCTTGTCGGGGTGACCTTCGGTCACGGACTCCGAGGTGAACAAGCGACGGGACACAACGCTCCCTGGGGTTGCAGCGGCTGCTGGCTGATCATTTGGCGGACGGCGGGGGCTGCACCCGGCGCCGTCCGTGGAACAGCTTATCGGTCACGCTTAGGCCACGGTCTCCCTGTCTCGACACTCGGAAGCGCTGTGACCTGCGGCACGGGCATTCTGCCCAATGCCGTGCTGCGTTGGCCAGAGGCGCCACGCCCCGATCGGCCGGGTTTCACGGGGGCGCAGGAGGACTGAAACATCAGCGAAGGCGCTCGACCACCAGGTCCCAGACGGTTTCGGCCAGGGCTTCCTTGGGGCCGTGCGGCACCGCGGTCTCGCTGCCGTCGGCGCCGAGGACGACGGCCTCGTTCTCCTCGGAACCGAAGGTCCTGCTCTCCCCGACCTCGTTCACCACCAGCAGATCGCAGCCCTTGCGCTTCAGTTTCGCGCGGCCGTTGGCGAGCACGTCGTCGGTCTCCGCCGCGAAGCCGACGATCACCTGTCCCTGGCGCACGCGGTCGGCGGAGATCTCCGCGAGGATGTCCGGATTCCGCACCAGGGTGATCGGCTCGGGCTCCTGGTCGTCCTTCTTCTTGATCTTCCCGGCCGCGTACACCGCCGGGCGGAAGTCCGCCACCGCCGCCGCCATGACCACCGCGTCCGCGTCGGCGGAGGCCTTCAGCACCGCCTCGCGCAGCTGCACGGCGGTGCCGACGGGGACGACGTCCACGCCGGCCGGGTCGGGCAGGGCACTGTTGGCCGCGATCAGCGTGACGCGGGCGCCGCGGGCGGCCGCGGTGCGGGCGAGGGCGTAGCCCTGCTTGCCGGAGGAGCGGTTACCGAGGAACCGGACGGGGTCCAGGGGCTCGCGGGTGCCACCGGCGCTGACCACGACATGCCGGCTCCTCAGATCCGGCCCGGTCACGCCCCGGGCCAGCACCCGGCGGCAGACCTCGAAGATCTCTCCCGGGTCGGGCAGCCGGCCCTTGCCGGTGTCGACTCCGGTGAGACGGCCCACGGCCGGTTCGATCACGAAGGCGCCGCGGCGGCGCAGCGTCGCCACGTTCTCCTGGGTGGCCGGGTGCTCCCACATCTCCGTGTGCATCGCGGGGGCGAACACGACCGGGCAGCGGGCGGTGAGCAGGGTGTTGGTGAGGAGGTCGTCGGCGAGTCCGTGGGCCGCCTTGGCGAGCATGTCGGCGGTGGCGGGGGCGACGACGACCAGGTCGGCGTGCTGTCCGATGCGGACGTGCGGGACCTCCTGCACGTCGTCCCACACCTCGGTGGAGACCGGGTTCCCGGAGAGCGCGGACCAGGTGGCGGCGCCGACGAAGTGCAGCGCGGAGGCGGTGGGCACCACGCGCACGTCATGGCCCGACTCCGTCAGCCGCCGCAGCAGCTCACAGGCCTTGTACGCGGCGATGCCGCCACTGACCCCCAGAACGACCTTCGGCTTGTCCACGTCTCTCCCCGGACCTCGGCAACCGGCACAACGTACGACTCCATGACACACCACAGGCCCGGCAGTCGGCCTGCCGGGCCTGTGGAAAAGTCAGCGTCAAGCTGCAAATAGTACTTACTGCGCCGGGCCCTCGACGGCCTCGGACGTCAGCAGCCCCGCGTTGATCTCGCGAAGAGCGATCGAGAGCGGCTTCTCGTGGACGTGGGTGTCGACGAGAGGACCGACGTACTCGAGGAGACCCTCGCCGAGCTGCGAGTAGTACGCGTTGATCTGGCGGGCCCGCTTGGCCGCGTAGATCACGAGGCTGTACTTCGAGTCGGTGGCCTCGAGGAGCTCGTCGATCGGCGGGTTGATGATGCCCTCGGGCGCGGAGATGGAAGAGGACACGCTCTACCTTCCGATGGATGGGAAAGATTCTGTCGAGGTGATCAGCGAGACCCGGAAACGATCAGCGATGGTCACACGACGTCCACCAAGGCTAGCAGCTCGCGAGCCACGTCCTCGACGGAGGTGTTGACCAGGGTCGTATCGAACTCCGGCTCCGCGGCCAGCTCGGTCTTCGCCGCCTGGAGCCGGCGCTCGATCACCTCGGGCGGTTCGGTGCCCCGCCCGGTGAGTCTGCGCACCAGCTCCTCCCAGGAGGGGGGAGCCAGGAACACCAGCTGGGCCTCGGGCATCGACTCCCGGACCAGGCGGGCGCCCTGGAGGTCGATCTCGAGGAGTACGGGCTCGCCCTTCTCCAGGCGCTCCTGCACGGCCGCACGTGGCGTGCCGTAGCGGTTGCCGGCGAACTCGGCCCACTCCAGCAGTTCGCCGTTGGCGATCAGCTTGTCCATCTCGTCGTCGGTGACGAAGAAATAGTGGACTCCGTGCTTCTCGCCGGGGCGGGGCTTGCGGGTCGTCGCCGACACCGAGAGCCAGACCTCGGGGTGTTCCTTGCGCATATGGGCGACGACCGTGCTCTTGCCGACCCCGGAGGGGCCGGAGAGCACGGTCAGCCGCGGACGTTCACTCATGCAGCGATTATCCAGCAATCCCGGAGTGCCCGGGACTCGCTTCCCCGGAGTGCCCGGTTCAGGAGCCGGTGCTGCCGAACTCGCGCTCCAGGGAAGCGATCTGGTTGGAACCGAGGCCGCGCACACGACGGCTCTCGGAGATACCGAGTCGCTCCATGATCTGCTTGGCGCGGACCTTGCCCACGCCCGGGAGCGACTCGAGGAGGGCGGAGACCTTCATCTTGCCGATGACGTCGTTCTCCTGGCCCTGCTTGATGACCTCGTGAAGGGAGGCGCCGGAGTGCTTGAGTCGATTCTTGACCTCGGCCCGCTCCCGGCGAGCCGCGGCGGCCTTTTCGAGCGCGGCTGCGCGCTGTTCAGGGGTAAGGGGCGGAAGAGCCACGCCTACGTCACCTCGGATGTCGAACTGTCGGATACGGACCGGTGAGGAACCTAGTCGCCCCACACCTGGGGAGCTACGAGCAACACGCTTGCCCGTTCACTCTCGTCGGAGACTAGCGGGCAAGTCCGCCAGAGTCAGCGAGAACAGCGGAAAAGTCCTGGTCAGCCTTCACCTGAAGGGACATTTAGGACATACTGCCCCGGATTTGAGGATGTATTCAGACTCAAGCGCACTGCAGACCACTCGTCGGAGGACTCCGGAAGAGGTCAGGAGGAGGTCATGGTGTGACGGATCTCCTCCGCGAAGCGCCCCGCGGCATCACGCAACGTGACCGCGTCGGGACCGTGGCGTAGCACTCCCCGGCTGACGTTCGGCACGACATTGCGCACCGCTGTGCCGAAGACCCGGGGAAGATCGGCCGGCGTGGCCCCCTGGGCACCGATGCCCGGCGCGAGGAGCGGGCCGTTGATGTCCAGGTCGTACGACGACAGGTCACCGAGCGTCGCGCCGACGACCGCGCCGAAGGACCCCAGCGGCTCCTCCCCCGCGTTCTCGGCGGACAGGTGGGCGAGCATGGTCGCTCCGACGTTCCGGCCGTCGGACCGCACCGCGTGCTGGACCTCGCCGCCCTCGGGGTTGGAGGTCAGCGCCAGCACGAACAGCCCGGCGCCGCTCTCCCGCGCCAGCGCGACGGCCGGGCTCAGCGAGCCGTAACCGAGGTAGGGCGAGACGGTCAGCGCGTCGGAGAACAGCGGCGCGTCCTTGTGCAGGAAGGACTCGGCGTACGCGGCCATGGTCGAGCCGATGTCGCCGCGCTTGGCGTCCATCACGACCAGCGCGCCCGCGGCCCGCGCCTCGGCCACCGACTTCTCCAGGACGGCGACGCCCCGCGAGCCGAACCGCTCGAAGAACGCGCTCTGCGGCTTGAGCACGGCGACCCGGTCGGCCAGAGCCTCGACGACCGTGCGGCTGAACCGCTCCAGGCCCGCCACGTCGTCGTTGAGGCCCCACTCGGCGAGCAGGGAGGCGTGCGGGTCGATGCCGACGCACAGCGGGCCGCGCTCGTCCATGGCGCGGCGCAGGCGTGCGCCGAAGGGTTCGAGACCACTCATGCCGTCTTCCTCACGTCGGCGCCCACCGCGTCGGCGAGCGTGGCGTAGGGGCTGGTGCGCAGGCGCGCGGCGAGCCCCTTGTGGAGGTCGCGAGCGTAAAACGGCCCCTCGTAGATGAAGGCGCTGTAGCCCTGGACCAGCGTGGCACCGGCCAGGATGCGCTGCCAGGCGTCCTCGGCGTTCTCGACGCCCCCGACGCCCACCAGGGTGATCCGGTCGCCCACGCGCGCGTACAGGCGGCGCAGGACCTCCAGGGAGCGTTCCTTCAGGGGCGCCCCGGACAGTCCGCCGGTCTCCTTGACCAGGGAGGGGTCGGACTTCAGACCGAGCCCTTCGCGCGCGATGGTGGTGTTCGTGGCGATGATCCCGTCCAGGCCGAGTTCCACGGCGAGGTCGGCGACGGCGTCGACGTCCTCGTCGGCGAGGTCCGGAGCGATCTTGACCAGGAGCGGGACGCGCCGCGCGGACACGGTGCGGTCGGCGGCCTCGCGGACGGCGCTCAGCAGGGGGCGCAGCGCCTGAGTGGCCTGGAGGTTGCGCAGACCGGGCGTGTTCGGGGAGGAGACGTTGACCACGAGATAGTCGGCGTAGGGCGCCAGCCGCTCGGCGGACTTCACGTAGTCCGCGACGGCCTCCTCCTCGGGTACGGCCTTGGTCTTGCCGATATTGACGCCGACGACGGTCTTGAAGACGGGCGTCCGGGAGGCCAGGCGGGCGGCGACGCGGAGAGATCCGTCGTTGTTGAAGCCCATGCGGTTGATCAGCGCCCGGTCCTTGACCAGGCGGAACAGCCGCTGCTTGGGGTTGCCGGGCTGCGGTTCGCCGGTCACCGTGCCGATCTCGACGTGGTCGAAGCCGAGCATGGCCATGCCGTCGATGCCGACGGCGTTCTTGTCGAAGCCCGCGGCGAGCCCGAAGGGACCGTGCATGCGCAGCCCCAGGGCCTCCGTGCGCAGCTCCTTGTAGCGGGGCGCGAGGGCGGCCGCCAGGAAGGTGCGCAGCACGGGCACGCGGGCGGCCAGGCGGATCCAGCGGAAGGCCAGGTGGTGCGCCTGCTCCGGGTCCAGCCGCTTGAAAACGAGACGGAAGAAAATCTTGTACATGGGTGTCCTCACGAAGACATGGCGTCCTCACGAAGAGGGGGACACCGTTTCCGGTGTCCCCCTCGGGGCTGCTAGTCGCGGGCCGCGGTCAGGTGTTCCGCGTGTTCCTGGAGCGATCGGACGCTCACGTCGCCGCGATTGAGGGCGTCGATGCCCTGGACCGCCGCCGCGAGTGCCTGGACCGTCGTCAGGCAGGGCACGGAGCGTGCCACGGCCGCCGTACGGATGTCGTAGCCGTCGAGGCGGCCGCCGGTGCCGTACGGGGTGTTGACGATGAGGTCGACCTCGCCGTCGTGGATGAGCTGGACGATGGTCTTCTCGCCGTTCGGGCCGGTGCCCTCGGACTGCTTGCGCACGATCGTGGCGTTGATGCCGTTGCGCTTGAGCACCTCGGCCGTGCCGGAGGTGGCGAGCAGCTCGAAGCCGTGCGCGACCAGCTCGCGGGCCGGGAAGATCATCGAGCGCTTGTCGCGGTTGGCCACCGAGATGAAGGCGCGGCCCTTGGTGGGCAGCGGGCCGTAGGCGCCCGCCTGCGACTTGGCGTACGCCGTGCCGAAGACGGTGTCGATGCCCATGACCTCGCCGGTCGAGCGCATCTCCGGGCCGAGGACCGTGTCGACGCCGCGGCCGTGGATGTCGCGGAAGCGCGACCACGGCATGACGGCCTCCTTGACGGAGATCGGCGCGTCGAACGGCAGCTCGCCGCCGTCGCCGTCGGCCGGCAGCAGGCCTTCGGCGCGCAGCTCGGCGATCGTGGCGCCCAGCGAGATCCGGGCGGCGGCCTTGGCCAGCGGCACCGCGGTCGCCTTCGAGGTGAAGGGGACGGTCCGGGAGGCGCGCGGGTTGGCCTCCAGGACGTAGAGGATGTCGCCCGCCAGCGCGAACTGGATGTTGATCAGGCCGCGCACTCCGACGCCCTTCGCGATGCCCTCCGTGGAGGCGCGCAGGCGCTTGATGTCGAAGCCGCCGAGCGTGATCGGGGGCAGGGCGCACGCCGAGTCGCCGGAGTGGATGCCGGCCTCCTCGATGTGCTCCATGACGCCGCCGAGGTAGAGCTCCTCGCCGTCGTAGAGCGCGTCGACGTCGATCTCGATCGCGTCGTCGAGGAACCGGTCGACCAGGACCGGACGGGACGGGCTGATCTCCGTCGACTCGGCGATGTACGCCTCAAGGCGCGTCTCGTCGTAGACGATCTCCATGCCGCGCCCGCCCAGGACGTACGACGGGCGGACCAGGACCGGGTAGCCGATCTCGTCGGCGATGGCCTTGGCCTCGGCGAAAGTGGTGGCGGTGCCGTGCTTGGGGGCCGGGAGGCCGGCCTCCTTGAGGACCCGGCCGAAGGCGCCCCGGTCCTCGGCGGCGTGGATGGCCTCCGGGGACGTGCCGACGATGGGCACGCCGTTGTCCTTCAGTGCCTGCGACAGGCCCAGCGGGGTCTGGCCGCCGAGCTGGACGATGACGCCCGCGACCGGGCCGGCCTGCTGCTCGGCGTGGACGATCTCCAGCACGTCCTCCAGCGTCAGCGGCTCGAAGTACAGACGGTCGGAGGTGTCGTAGTCCGTGGAGACGGTCTCCGGGTTGCAGTTGACCATCACGGTCTCGTAGCCCGCGTCGCTCAGCGCGAAGGAGGCGTGGACGCAGGAGTAGTCGAACTCGATGCCCTGGCCGATGCGGTTCGGGCCGGAGCCCAGGATGATGACGGCGGCCTTCTCGCGGGGCGCGACCTCGGTCTCCTCGTCGTAGGAGGAGTAGAAGTAGGGCGTCTTCGCGGCGAACTCGGCGGCGCAGGTGTCGACCGTCTTGTAGACCGGGCGAATGCCGAGCGCGTGCCGGACCTCGCGGACGACGTCCTCGCGCAGCCCTCGGATCTCGCCGATCTGCGTGTCGGAGAAGCCGTGGCGCTTGGCCTCGGCGAGCAGGTCGGTGGTCAGCTCGGGGGCCTCGGCCAGCTCGTCCGCGATCTCCTTGATCAGGAAGAGCTGGTCGACGAACCAGGGGTCGATCTTCGTGTACTCGAAGACCTCCTCGGGCGTGGCGCCCGCGCGGATGGCCTGCATGACGGTGTTGATCCGGCCGTCGGTGGGGCGGACCGCCTCGCGGAGCAGCTCCTCCTTGTCGCCGGGCTCCCCGACGAAGGTGAACTGGCTGCCCTTCTTCTCCAGGGAGCGCAGGGCCTTCTGGAAGGCCTCGGTGAAGTTGCGGCCGATGGCCATGGCCTCGCCGACCGACTTCATTGTGGTGGTGAGGGTGGAGTCCGCGCTCGGGAACTTCTCGAAGGCGAAGCGCGGGGCCTTGACGACCACGTAGTCGAGCGTCGGCTCGAAGGAGGCGGGGGTCTCCTGCGTGATGTCGTTCGGGATCTCGTCCAGCGTGTAGCCGACGGCGAGCTTGGCGGCGATCTTGGCGATCGGGAAGCCGGTCGCCTTGGAGGCGAGCGCCGAGGACCGGGACACACGCGGGTTCATCTCGATGACGATGACCCGGCCGTCCTCGGGGTTCACCGCGAACTGGATGTTGCAGCCGCCGGTGTCGACGCCGACCTCGCGGATGACGGCGATGCCGATGTCGCGGAGGGTCTGGTACTCGCGGTCGGTCAGCGTCATCGCGGGCGCCACGGTGATCGAGTCGCCGGTGTGCACGCCCATGGGGTCGAAGTTCTCGATGGAGCAGACGACCACGACGTTGTCGTGCTTGTCGCGCATCAGCTCCAGCTCGTACTCCTTCCAGCCGAGGATGGACTCCTCCAGGAGCACCTCGGTGGTCGGCGAGAGCGTGAGGCCCTGCCCGGCGATGCGGCGCAGTTCCTCCTCGTCGTGGGCGAAGCCGGAGCCGGCGCCCCCCATGGTGAAGGACGGGCGGACGACGACCGGGTAGCCGCCGAGTTCCTCGACGCCGTTGAGGACGTCGTCCATGGAGTGGCAGATGTAGGACCGGGCGGACTCGCCGTGGCCGATCTTCTTGCGGACCTCCTCCACGACCTCCTTGAACTGGTCGCGGTCCTC